>JBKBRT010000218.1:0-4968 GCA_046291585.1 Hyphomonas sp. | reverse complement strand
TTCCTCGCCTCCACCGCTGTCATGGCGAGCCAGTGGATGCAACGCATCGCGCTCGGCTGGATCATGTGGGAACTCACGCGCTCCACCACCTGGCTTGGCCTCCTCGCCAGCGCTGAGCTATCGCCCGGCCTTTTCTTCGGCCCGCTCGGCGGAGTCCTCGCTGACAGGATGAGCCGTAAGCAGATCGTCCTCATCTGCCAGACAGCCGCCTTCGTCATCTCCGTCATAACGGGCATCGTTATCTTCCTCGGCCTCTCCACGCCGATGCTGCTGATGGTGCTCACCGCCGGCGGGGGCATCGCTGCTGCCTTGCAGGAATCCGCCCGTACGCTGCTGCTGCGGGACGCCACCCCGCGCGATTGCCTGCCTACCGGCATGTCGATGACTGCCATCTCGGTCAACGTAACACGCTTCCTCGGCCCGGCGCTCGCCGGCCCTCTGGTCATCTGGCCCGGCCCCGCCTCGATCTTCTGGATCAACGCCGCTGTCGCCCTCGTCATGATCGCCACCGTGCTCACCCTGCGAAAACTCCACACCACCGGCGCCGCCGCCAGCCGTGAGCCGTTCCTGCGCCAGCTCTGGATCGGCATGAAGGCGGCCTCAAGCCACAGCGTCGTCACGCCCGTCCTCCTGGTATTTGCCGCGACCGCATTCCTCGTGCGCCCGGTTTACGAGCTGATGCCCGCCTTTGCCGATCGCCTGTTCGGCGGCAATGTGCAGGATTATTCCTACCTCATCATGGGCATCGGCGCGGGCGCTGTCATTGGCGCCATCATCGTCACGCTGAACGCGCCCACCCGGCCCGCAATGATGTTTTTCTGGTCATCGCTCTTTGCCTGCCTGTCCCTCGTCGCCTTCTCCGCGACACCGGGCATCATATCGGCCACGCTGGTGGCAACGATCCTTGGCTTCTTCATGTGCATCAGCGCCGCCACCTCCCAGCTCGTGATGGTTCTGGATACCGAAGAGTCCGTTTCGGGCCGGGTGCTGAGCCTCTGGGGCGCGCTCATGCGTGGGGCGCCTGCTCTCGGCGCCCTCGCCACCGGCGCGGTCCTCGATGTGATGGGATACCGCCTGCCGCTCGCCCTCTCCGGGCTGATCGCCGCGGCGCTGACAGGCGGAGCGCTGTTCCTTTTCAACCGCAGCCCGGGCACTCGCCCGGACGCCGCTTGAACGAGGGTCTTCCATGTCCGCTCAAGGGTCAATTGATAGGCACAGAAATGCAAAGCTGATGCGGTTTCTGACATTTTTGCTGAAATGTCAGTTTTTGCGTTTCTGGCCCGCGATCTGCAACGCGGCCGCTGCTAAAACGGATTGAGAGCTAGAGAGAACCAGATGCTGAATTCCGGAATCTTCAAATCCGTCCGCTCCGTGTCCCCCCTTGCCGGGGGGCATCTGGCCACGCTCAGCACGCTCGACATGCTGATCAGCGCGGCCACCTTCTCCTCTCTCGGCATTGTCCTGCCCCACATGGTCGCGGAGCTCGAATGGAGCTGGTCGCAGGCCGGCCTCGGCTTCACCATCCTGGGCGCCGCTTGTGGCGGCTCGTCCCTCTTCCCGACGCTGGTGATCCGCAAGCTCGGCGTTCGTATTGCCCTGATCCTCGGCGGCCTCCTGATGGCCATTGGCCTCTTCACGATGAGCACGGTCAACAACCTGCTCCAGTATTTCGTCGCCGCTGCAATCTGCGGCGTCGCCTACCAGATGCTGGGCACCATCCCGTCCACCTTCGTTATCAGCCGCCATTTCAAGAACCGCTCTACCGCGCTCGGCCTGTATTTCACCATCGGCGGCTTCGGCAATGTGATCGGCCCCTGGATGGTGATGGCTGTCCTCTCCGTCGACGGCCAGGTCTGGCGCGATTATTGGGTCTACCAGTCCTTGCTGCTCTTCGCGGCCGGAATTGCCGGGGGCCTGATCATCGGTCTCGACAAACGTTTTTCTCAGCCTGCGGATCGGGAACTCGAAGAGCCCGCTACCGAGAAAGTCATTGAGCCAGCACCCGCGCCGGGGACCACATGTGAAACCGCCACCGCCACCAAACCCTCCCGCGTGTACATTTCGCCCATCGACTGGGGCGTCAAACAGGCCATGCGCACGCCGCAATACAAGATCCTGGTTGCCGCCTATTTTGCCAATCTCATGGCACTGGTCACTGTCACCAGCCTCTCGGTTGGACACCTTGTTGAACGCGGCGTGTCCAGTGAAGTCGCCGGCGCCATGCTCAGCCTGGAGGCCTTCATTGCGGTGCTCACACGCATCGGAGGCGGCTTCCTCGGAGAACGCATCGATCCGCGCTATCTGATGGTCGTATCTCTCGCGGCAACCTCGATCGGCTGCGCGGTCCTGGCGACGTCTGATTCACATTCGGTCCTGCTGATCTACGCCATCGGCACCGGCATCGGTTTCGGCCTCACGGCCCTCTCCTGCACCGTCCTGATGATGAACTATTTCGGCCAGCGCCATAATCTCGAGCTCTTCTCGTCCATGTGCCTCGTCGGCGCGGCCTCTGCCCTCGGCCCAACGATCGGCGGCGTCATCCGTGATCTGACGGGAAACTTCATCCTGATGTTCCTCATTCTTTCGGCAGTCGCCGCCATTGTCTGGGTGGCCGTGGTGTTAATGCGCGCGCCCCAGATCGGCGAAGCACCGCAGCCAGAAGAACCGAGTTCAGGGCACGACACCTCCACCATCGCTGAACGAACCGCTTAAATTCAATACGTAGAGCCCCCTCACAATGTTGCCCAATCACAAACTGTTCGGTGTCTTCCTCCCGATTGCCAATGGCGGCTGGATCGTCTCGAAGAATACGCCCACGCTCGACGGCCTGTATGAAACCAACCGCGAAGCTGCAATCATCGCAGATCGCATCGGCCTCGACTTCATAATGTCGATGGCGAAGTTCCGGGGCTTTGGCGGGGAAACCAATCACTGGGCCACCTCGATGGAATCCATGACGATGATGGCCGGCCTCGCTGAGGCGACCAAGAATGTGAAAGTCTGGGCCACAGTCCACGCCCTCCTCTCCAATCCCGCCGTCGTCGCCAAGATGGTCACCACGCTCGACCATATCTCCAAAGGTCGCGCGGGCCTCAATATCGTGGCAGGTGCCTATCGCGAAGAATTCTCCCAGATGGGCGCCTGGGACGACAGCCTCACACATGGCGACCGTTATCAGCTTACGGAAGAGTGGATCACAATCATCAAGCGTCTCTGGTCTGAGCCCAGCGTCACGTTCAAGGGCCGCTTCTTTGATATGGAAGACTGCCAATCCGATCCAAAGCCGATGTCAAAACCCCGCCCGGACCTTATCGCCGCCGGCCAGTCCGATCGCGGCTTTGACTTCTCCACCTCGCATGCAGACGCCTGTTTCATCGGCGGGCGCAGCGTGGATGAGCGCCGGGGCCATAGCCGCCGCGCGCGCGAGATCGCTGCAGAAAAAGGGAAAACCATCAAGGTCTGCTCGATGTGCACGGTCATCCATGCTGACACCGACGCAAAGGCCGAAGCGATGCTGCAACGCTTTGAAGACGGCGCAGATCTCGGCGCCATTATGGCTCAGATGAAAAGCTGGGGCATTGGCCCGGACAATCTTGCCGCGATGGCGCGCAAGATCGGCGTCAGCCAGAATCACTCCGTAGTCGGCTCACCGGAAACCTGTCGGGAAAAGATCGAGGAGTACATGGAAACATGCGATCTGGACGGCGCCATGCTGATCTTCCCTGACTACAAAATCGGCCTGGAAATGTTCGGCGACATCCTGCCAAAGCTGCGCCAGCGCTTTCCGGCCCAGAACCGCGAACCGGCATAATCAGATAACAGAATAAGGGAGAGGGAAACCTCATGGCTGACGGACTGCTGGACAGCGCGCTGGGCGCCGGGGTCTCCCCGGAAGACGTCAAGGCAATTGCCGATGCGATCGACATGGACGAGCTGACAAACCTCATCCTAGACTTGGCAAACATCTACAGCCCGTCAACCGGCGAGGCGGAGGCCTCCGCATTCGTTCATGACTGGATGGACCGCGAAGGCTTCCGCCCGCTCAGCGTCGGCGCCGTGCCCCATCGCCAGAATGTCATCGGCACCTATGGCGGTAACGGCCCTGGCAAAAACCTCCTCTTCACCGCCCATCTCGATACCGAAAGCGAACCTGCCGACCCCGTCATCCGCGGCAAGACCCGGCGCCCTGAAAGCGTGGAAAACCGGGAATGGAAAGAATGCTGGCTGGAAGACGGTAAGTTCTATGGCTACGCCGTCGCCAATGATCGCGGCCCGATGAGCTGTATGCTGATGGCTTCCAAGGCGCTGAAGAAAGCCCGTTACGAACTCGCCGGCCGAATGTATCTCACCGCCTGTCCCGGCGAATGCGGACCTGAGCCCATTGAGGAGCATGGCGGCATCGATAATATGGGCAAGGAAATCGGCGCCCATTACATGTTTCACCATGGCGGCGTCGCGCCCGATTTTGCGATCGCCGCCGAGGGCACGGATTTCGGCGTCACCTGGCTCGGCTGCGGCGGCGCGATGTTCCGCATCCGCCTCTACGGCCAATCCATCTTTCGCCCGCTCCTGAAGGCGCCAAAGGCCACCGCAGACCATCCCAGCTCGATCTACAAGCTCGGCCCCGTCATCGAAGCCCTCCACGCCTGGTCGCTCGATTACGAGGCCAACAACGCTTACCACGCCAAAGGCGGCTCCTCGCCCCCGAAGGCCACCATCAGCTGCGTCCAGGCCGGCTTCCCCCATAGCGGCGGCACAGAAGTCGCCGCCATCTATGTCAGTTGCGATCTTACCCCGAAGCAGAAGGCTGCACAGGTGCTGCATGAGCTTGAAGCCGTGATGCGCGGCCTGCCCGGTATCGAGTTTGATATCGAGCCGGTGAATGTCAGCCATGGCTACGAGGCCGACGACACCGAAGTGGCGCCCCTCGTGGCCGGTGTCGATGTGGCGGTTCAGGCCGTGCTGGAT
>JBKBRT010000217.1:0-4982 GCA_046291585.1 Hyphomonas sp. | reverse complement strand
GCGGTGGCGATCTGCTCGGGCGTGTGCTCGGCCATCAGGCGGGCAACCAGCTCGGCTTCTTTTTCGACCATCGGATTGGTCAGCGCGGTATCTGCCAGGAGGCGGGCATCGTCGCGTTCGATCACATCATCGGCCGAGGGCGGACGGCCCCAGCGGGCCTCGACCTTGGCGTCCGAGAGCAGGCGCTCGACGCGGCGGCGGGCCTTGGGCGCAACGATCAGTGTGCTGATGCCCTTGCGGCCGGCCCGGCCTGTGCGGCCCGACCGGTGGAGCAGGGTGGCCGGATCCCGCGGCAGGTCTGCATGGATGACGAGATCGAGCTTTGGCAGGTCCAGCCCGCGAGCGGCCACATCGGTGGCGATACAGACGCGCGCGCGGCCAGAGCGCAGGGAAGAGAGGGCGTTGGCGCGCTCTTTCTGGCTGAACTCACCCGACAGGGCGACAACGCTGAAGCCGCGATTGCCGAGGCGCGCGACAAGATGGTTCACCGAGGCGCGGGTGGAGCAGAACACGATGGCGCTTTCGGTATCGGAATGGCGCACGATGTTGACGATGGCGTTTTCTTCATCGCCCGGGGCAACGACCAGCGCTTCATAAGCGATGTCGGCATGGGCCGTCGTGTCGCTGTCTGTAGTGATGCGCAGGCCGTTTTTCTGGTAGCGCGTGGCCAGCGCCGCGATGCCCTTCGGCACGGTCGCCGAGAACATCAGCGTGCGGCGTTCCTTGGGCGTATCTTCCAGGATCAGCTCAAGCTCTTCACGGAAGCCGAGATCGAGCATTTCGTCGGCCTCGTCCAGCACCACGGCGCGGATGGCGGAGGTGTCGAAGGAGCCGCGATTGATGTGGTCCACCAACCGGCCGGGCGTGCCGACAACGATATGGGCGCCGCGTTCCAGCGACCGGCGCTCGTCGCGCATGTCCATGCCGCCGACGCAGGTGGCGATTTCGGCATTGGTGTTGGCGTAGAGCCAGCGCAGCTCGCGGGCAACCTGCAGGGCAAGTTCACGCGTCGGAGCGATGATCAGGCCGAGCGGGGCGGCGGCGCGGATGAGAAACGTGTCTTCGCCGCCGAGGAGCTCATTGGCAATGGCGAGGCCGAAGGCGACCGTTTTGCCCGAGCCGGTGCGCGCGGAGACCAGGAGGTCGCGCCCTTCGAGCTCTGGCGCCGTGGCGGCGGCCTGGACTTCGGTGAGGTTTTCGTAACCACGTTCGTGGATGGCCGCGCGGAGGGCGGCGGGCAGGGTTTCAGGCAGA
Organism: Hyphomonas sp.; assembly: GCA_046291585.1. Taxonomy (GTDB): domain Bacteria; phylum Pseudomonadota; class Alphaproteobacteria; order Caulobacterales; family Hyphomonadaceae; genus Hyphomonas. Next base: position 3,728 of record JBKBRT010000217.1, on the reverse strand, counting down.
TTCATGGGGGGGACAAGACTTTCAGGCGTCACAATCGGTGCCCAATGGCACGAAAACGGCGTTGCGGCTATGGCAGAGCGCCACATACGGGATAATACTTACAGTGAACATCCCTAGCGAATGTTAATTCGCAGGGCATGAAAGACGCCTGGATCCCCTTCGCCACCCGCGCTGTGCCCCGTTACACGAGCTATCCCACAGCAGCGGATTTTTCTCCCCTGGCGGGAGACGCCCCGACGCGGGCCTGGATGGGCGCTGTGACGCCCGGAGAGGCGATTTCGGCCTATCTGCATATCCCGTTCTGCGAAAAGCTGTGCTGGTATTGCGGCTGTGCCACCAGCGTTCCCAATGGTTACCGGCGTGTGGGCGAGTATACAGACCTTCTGCTCAAGGAAATTTCACTGACCGCCGCCGCGATGGGGCCTCATGGCGGCATCGGGCATCTGCATTTTGGCGGGGGATCTCCCAATATTCTCAGCCCCGGCGATTTTCTGGAGCTTACCGATGCGGTGCATCGCAGCTTCGGCATCCGGGAGGGCGCCGAGATCGCTGTGGAGCTTGACCCGCGCACGATGCGGGCAGGGCAGGTGGCGGCGTTTGCCCGGGCCGGCGTCAACCGGGCGAGCCTTGGCGTGCAAACCCTCAACGAAGATGTTCAGCAGGCGATTAACCGGATCCAGCCGCGCGAGATGGTTGTGGCCCTGATCGATGAACTGCGCGGGGCGGGCATCGGCGCGATCAACATGGATCTGATGTATGGCCTGCCTTATCAGACGACGCAGCATGTGGCCGAGGCCGCGCGCTTTGCCGCCGAGATGGGCGCGGCGCGGGTATCGGTGTTCGGCTACGCGCATGTGCCGTGGTTTGCCAAGCATCAGCGCGCGATTGACGGGGCCGCCCTTGCCGGCATCGATGAACGCTTTGCGCAGGCCCGGGTGGCGGCGATGACGCTGGAAGCGGCCGGCTATGTGGCCATCGGTCTTGACCATTATGCCCGTCAAGATGACGCGCTGGCGATTGCCGCGCGCGAGGGCCGACTGCGCCGGAATTTTCAAGGGTATACGGATGACCCGTGCGAGACGCTAATCGGGCTTGGCGCGACCTCGATCTCGCAGTTCGGTGAGGGTTTCAGCCAGAACCTCAAGGACCGCAAGGCCTGGGCCGACGCCGTACGGGCCGGGCGCCTGCCAGCCAAGCGGGGCATTGCGGTGAGCGCGGATGATCGCCTTAGGGCGCGCGCCATCGAGATATTGATGTGTCGGCTTGAAGTGGATGTCCTGGAGGTGTGCGACGCGATGGGCGTGGCCGATGACTGTCTTGACGATGCGCTGGACAGCGCGCGCCGGCTGGAGGCGGCCGGCATCTGTTATGTGTCGGGATCGGTGATCACGGTTCCCGAAGAGGCGCGCATCCTGCTGCGCACTGTGGCGCAGTGTTTTGATGCGCGCGCCCTGGTCTGCGAGCAGCCGCGCCACGCCAAGGCGGTCTAGCCTTTCAGGGCTTTGGCATGGTGGGCGATGTGTTCGTCCATGAAGGTGGCGATGAAGTAATAGTCGTGGCCATAGCCTTCACGCAGGCGATAGTCCTGACGCTGACCTTCTTTCTCGCACGCCTTGATGAAGATTTCCGGCTTGAGCTGGGTTTCCAGGAAGCTGTCGGCGGTGCCGGTGTCGATCAGGAGGAGAGCTTTTGACGGGCGCTCTTTCACCAATTCGGTGGCGTCATACTGTTCCCAGGCAATCGAGGGCGCGCCGAGATAGGCGGTGAAGGCTTTCTCGCCCCAGGGCACGCGGGCCGGCGAGGTGATCGGCGAGAAGGCCGAGCAGGATTTGTAGGTATCGGGATGTTTCAGGTGGAGCGTGAGGGCGCCGTGGCCGCCCATCGAGTGACCGAAGATGCCTTGCCTGCCCATGTCAGCAGCGGGGAAGTTTGCGGCGATGAGGGCGGGGAGTTCATCGGTGATGTACTGGTCCATCTTGTAGTGCTTGGCCCAGGGTTCTTGCGTGGCGGTCAGATAGAAGCCCGCGCCTTGCCCCAGATCATAGGCCTCGTCATTGGGGACATCGTCGCCGCGCGGGCTGGTGTCGGGGCCGATGATCATGACGCCGTGGCGGGCGGCGTGTTCCTGAATCCCGCCTTTTTCCATCACGTTCGCCCAGGTGCAGGTGAGGCCGGAGAGATACCAGAGCACCGGCACGGGGCCATCCTTCGCCTGAGGCGGAACATAGACGGCAAAGCGCATCGTGCAGCCCAGCAGGGGTGAAACATGATCGTGGACGGAGAGCGTGCCGCCAAAGGATTTCCAGCTGGAGACGGGGGTGAGGTCGATCATCTTGGGGGTCCTTTGGTCTTCAGGCGCGCGGGAAGGAGATGGCAAATCCGCCGTCGATATAGCCTTCATGGGCCGCAGTGTGGGGCGTTCCGTCCTCGGAGAAATAGGTGAGGGCGGGCCAGTGGGTTTGGGTGTGGGCTTTGAGCGCGGGCGTCAGGGGGAGGCGCATATGGGCGACGAGGGCTTTGGACCAGTCTGCCAGCGTGGCAACTTCATTGCCGGTAGCGAGGGCGCGCGCGACGATGCTGGCGATGGCCACTGACTGGATGCGTGACAGGTCGGGAGTATCCGGCTGGGGGTAAACCATTTGCCCGGATACTCCCGTTTGCCTTTAGCCGCGCATCATGGTGCAGAGCTTGTTGCCGTCAGGATCGCGCAGATAGGCGAGGTAGAGTTTCATGCCGCCGCCTTCGCGCCAGCCTGGCGGGTCTTCGATCGCCGCGCCGCCAGCTTCCACGCCGGCCTTGTGCCAGGCGTCTGCCTGCTCGGTGGAGGTGACCGCAAAGCCGATCGTGCCGCCATTGGCGTGGCAGGCGGGCTGGCCGTCGATGGGCGGGGTGACCAGGAACATGCTGCCATTGTGGATGTAGATCAGCCGGCCTTTGGGATCAGCAATGCCGGGCTTGCCGCCGAGCGCGCCGAACAGGGCGTCATAGAATTTCTGGGATTTGCCGATGTCGTTAGACCCGACCATTACGTGACTGAACATTTTTGCGTTTCCTCTTGGTTGTAATTAATCAGTACTCAGAGTGCGGGTGGCCGCGCGCCATGATCGGCAAAAGCCGCCATGGCCGGGGCATAGTCTTCCGGCGGGGGGAAGCCCTCATAGCTGAATTCTGCGCCGGTTTGTGCGTAGGGCAGGCGTTCCCGCGTCATCGTTTCGATGATGGGGCGTACCCAGCTGGCGTCGTCCAGCATGCCCGGCCGGAAATTCACGAAAGGCTGGCCGGGGAGCCGTGTGAACAGCCAGTTCTTGCAGTGGGGGCAGAACATCTGCTGGTTCTCGGCATGTAGGCCGCCGATTTCCGGGGCGCCTTCTGTTACCTCGAAACCGCTGGCCGGCAGCAGGAGTGAGAGCGAATAGGGGCCGCTCGTCAGTTTCTGGCAGCCTGTGCAATGGCAGGCCATCGAGACCACAGGCGGGGCCGTGATTTTCATCTTCACTTGTCCGCACAGGCAGCTGGCGGACCAGGGGAGTTTCCATTCGTCCATCAGTACACCACCACACTCCGGATCGACTTGCCTTCGTGCATCAGGTCGAAGGCGTCGTTGATTTTGTCCAGGGTCATGACGTGGGTGATCATCGGGTCGATTTCGATTTTGCCGTTCATGTACCAGTCGACGATCTTGGGAACATCCGTGCGGCCTTTGGCGCCGCCGAAGGCTGTGCCGCGCC
>JBKBRT010000216.1:0-4999 GCA_046291585.1 Hyphomonas sp. | reverse complement strand
ACACGAAAGGTACTCTCATGTCATTTCTCATGATCCTGCTCACGATCTTCCTGCCGCCTGTGGCCGTGCTGCTGAAGGAAGGCCTCGGCCTTCAATTCCTGCTCAACGTCATTCTCACGCTGATCGGCTGGCTGCCCGGCGTTATTCACGCCTTTTGGGTGAACACGCGCGGTTCGGCGATCGCCTGAATTTCCTAAAGCCGGCCTCTGGAAGCTGTTGCCATCGGGTGAGCAGTTTCCAGCAGCTCCGCCAGTTCGTCGGTCAGGACGTGGGTATAGATCTGCGTCGTGGCGATATCGGCATGGCCAAGAAGGGTCTGCACAACCCTGAGGTCTGCCCCGCCCTGAAGCAGATGCGTGGCATAAGCGTGCCGCAGCGCATGGGGATGAACTCTTTCTGTCCGTAATCCCGCCTTCCCGGCCAGGTCTTCCAGCATCTGGCCAAGGCGACGCCGGGTGAGGTGGCCTTGTTTGCTGCGTGAGGGAAACACAAAGCCCTCGGCCTTGCTGCGCAGCAGTGGATTTTCCGGAAGGCTCGCCTCGCGAACCTCCAGCCAGTCTGACAGCGCCGTCAGGGCGGCTCGCCCCAGAGGGCACAGACGGTCCTTGCCGCCTTTTCCGCGAATGATGATGTCGGCGCTCATCCAATGCCCGGCCTTGCGGCGGGGCAGGTTGCCGACGCGCAGGGTCACGAGCTCCGAGGCGCGCAGGCCCGCGCCATACAGGAGTTCCACGAGGCATTTGAGACGTTTGTCGGTCCCACAGGCCTCAATCAGCCGTAAAACCTCTTCCCTTGACAGCACATCGGGCACTTCCCGGTCCGGTGAGGGCCCGTCAAGCCGGGCGGTCGGGTCGTCCTTGCGGTCGCCTTCCTGGAAGAGAAACCGGAAAAACCGGCGCACCGCCGACAGTTTCCGGGCTTGGGTAGAGGGCGCCATGCCGCGTGCGGCCAAGTCCGCCAGCCAGCCCGAAAGGTCGCTGGAGGAGGCAGTTACCAGGCGCATGCCGCAAAATTCGGACGCGTCGAGCAGGTCGCGTCCATACGCGTCGAGCGTGTTGGGGCTTGCGCCCCGCTCGGCGGACATCATTTCAAGAAAGGCGCCAATGCGCGACCGGTCATCCATGCGCCAGAGGGTAAGGAAACGCGGTTAAGGGGGCGTTTCGGCCCTATTCGAGCGCGCCTTCGACAGGTATGCGGATTTCGCCTTCTGGCGGCGCGTTCTTGACGGCGCGCTGGCCCAGCCACCACATGGCCCCGATGACCGCGATGGCGAGAATGATGAAAAGGATAAGGAATTTGCGCATAAAACGGGTCCCGCAAACAAAAATGGCAGGGCGAATCTGCCTGCCGATTGCGCCGCCTATGTGGCACCCCTAGGACATCTGCGCAACGCCGGGTAATAAACACACATGCCTTCTGATACCGAGCCATCAAGTACGCCGCTGCCCTTTGAGGGCCGCACAATTGCGCTTGTGGGGCTTATGGGCGCCGGTAAATCAACCGTCGGGCGCCGCCTGGCCGTAAAGCTCGGCCGGGATTTCTATGACAGCGATCATGAAATCGAAAAGGCGGCGGGCCTGTCGATTTCCGATATCTTTGCAAAACATGGCGAAGCCGATTTCCGCCGGGGCGAGAAGCAGGTGATACGCCGCCTGCTGGACCTTCCGCCGCATGTGCTCGCCACCGGGGGTGGGGCCTATCTTGACGCCGACACGCGCGCCATCCTGCGCGAGCGGGCCATTACGGTCTGGCTGGACGCGGACATCGAGACGCTCTGGCGGCGTGTACAGAAGCGCGACTCGCGCCCCCTGCTGCAGCGCGCCGACGCGAAGGACCACCTGGCCAATCTCGCTCTGGACCGCCAGCCCTTCTATTCGCAGGCCGATCTTGTCGTGCACTCCAAGGACGGCCCGCATACGCATACGGTCAGTGCGATCCTGAAAGCCCTTCAGACCTGGAACCCTCAATGAACACATCTACGAAGCTGGAAACGGTGCGCGTCGAACTCGGCGCCCGGGCCTATGACATTCTCGTCGGGCATGGCGCGCTGGCCGAGCTGGGTCCGCGCCTCTCGCTCATGCTGAAACGTCCGCGCGCCTTTGTGCTGACCGATGAAACGGTCGCGCGCCATCATAAGGGCGCGCTGGAAGCGGCGGTGAAAACGGCCGGCATTCAACTCGACTGGTTCAGTCTGCCGCCGGGCGAGAAGACCAAATCCTTTTCCCAGCTTGAAGGCGTCCTCGACTGGCTGCTCGCCGCCGGCGCTGACCGGGGCGATACGCTGATTGCCTTCGGCGGCGGCGTGATCGGGGATATGGGCGGGCTGGCGGCCAGTCTGATGAAGCGCGGTATGGGGTTTGTGCAGGTGCCAACCACGCTGCTGGCGCAGGTCGATTCTTCCGTGGGCGGTAAAACGGCGGTCAACACTCCGCGCGGCAAAAACCTGATCGGCGCCTTCTACCAGCCCCGGCTCGTCATTGCGGATACGGCGCTACTGGCGACGCTTCCCGCCCGGGAGCTGAAGGCCGGCTATGCCGAAATCGTCAAATACGGCCTCATCAATGATGCCGCGTTCTTTGACTGGCTGGCCATCAATGGCCAGAAAGTTCTCGCCCTTGAGCCGGAAGCGGCCCGCTACGCCGTGGCGCAATCGTGCGCGGCCAAGGCAGCGATTGTCGCCGAGGATGAAACCGAGACGGGCGTGCGCCAGCTGCTCAATCTCGGCCACACATTCGGCCATGCCTTCGAGGCGGCCAATGAATACCGGGAAAACCTGCTGCATGGCGAAGCGGTGGCGCTCGGCATGGCGTTGGCGTTCCGGTATGGCGCGGCCAGCGGCATCACGCCGCCGGCAGACGCGGCCCGGGTGAGGGAGGTGCTTGGCGCCTCCGGCCTGCCTGTGTCTCTCGATGGGTTCGATCGCACCCGGTTTGCCGCCGACCGCCTGGCCGCCCTGATGCAGCAGGACAAGAAAGCCCGCGCGGGCCGGGTGCCGCTGATACTCGCGCGCGGGATCGGCGCGGCTTATGTCCATCCCGATGCCGACCTTGCCTCGGTCGAACGCTTCCTCGCCTCTGAACTCGTCAACGTCACCTGACAGGAACTGAGCCCACACAATGATTGCCGGATATGTCGTCGCCATTGTCATCCTTCTGATGATATCTGCTTTCTTCTCAGGCTCGGAAACGGCCCTGACGGCAGCTTCACGGGCCAGGATGCACGCTCTGGAGCGGGACGGTGACAAGCGCGCCCGCACCGTGAACAAGCTGATTGCGAACCGGGAAAATTTCATCGGCGCAATCCTTCTGGGCAACAACGTCGTCAATATTCTGGCATCGGTTCTGGCCACCACGATGTTCACGGCGCTGTTCGGGCAGGGTGGGCTGGCGCTTGTGCTGGCCACCGCCGTGATGACCATTCTTGTGCTGATCTTCTCCGAGGTGATGCCGAAAACCTATGCCATCACGCGGCCCGATTCAGTGGCGCTGATCGTGGCGGGCCCCATTTCGATGGTGGTGAAAGCCGCTTCCTGGATCATCAAGCTGATCCAGCTGATCGTGAACGGGGTGCTGCGCCTGCTGGGTGTCGGCGCGCCGACGAGCCCGCTTTCGGCCGAAGAGGAAATCCGCGGCGCAATCGACATGCATGCGGCCGAGGGCGGAGTGGACAAGGAAAACCATCTCCGCCTCGTGGGCGCGCTCGACCTCAAGGATCTCACGGTCGAGGACGTGATGATCCACCGCAAGAACATCTATATGCTGGACGCGAGCCTTGAGCCGCGCCAGCTGATCATGAAGGCTCTCTCCAGCCCGCATACGCGCCTGCCGCTCTATCGCGGCGAGAAGGAAGAAATCGTCGGCATTCTACACGCCAAGGATCTTCTGCGCGCGGCCCTGCCGCTGGGCGGGGACGTCTCCAAGCTTGATCTTGACTCGATCCTGCGCAAACCCTGGTTCGTGCCCGAAACGACGCCAGTGCAGGAACAACTCAACCAGTTTCTCGCGCGCGGCCAGCATTTCGCCCTCGTCATCGACGAATATGGCGAGCTTCAGGGCCTCATCACGCTGGAAGACATTCTCGAGGAAATTGTCGGCGCCATCCATGACGAGCATGACGTCCAGATCCAGGGCGTGCGCCCGCAGGCGGATGGCTCGGTCAATGTCGATGGCTGGGTGCCGATCCGCGACCTCAACCGGGCAACCGGATGGGATTTGCCGGATGAAGAAGCCGTCACCGTCGCGGGCCTGGTCATCCACGAGGCCCAGACCATACCGGAGCCCGGTCAGAGCTTTGTCTTCCACGGCTACCGCTTCAATGTGCTGCGCCGTCAACGCAACCAGGTGACCGGTATCAACGTGTCGAAGGCTGCGCCCGTGGCGGAAGTGGAGTAGGCCGGGGGTCCCGCCACCGGCTCCTACTCAGGATCGGGCGCGCGGGCTTTCAGCGCCAGGGCGTGCAAGCCTGAATCGAATTCAGTCTGCAGCACCAGCATCACAGCGCGCTGAACCTGGACGCGGGACAGACCGGCAAAGGCTTCGGCGACAATCTCGACGGAATAGTGCGTTTCGCCGCCCGGCGCGGCGCCGGCATGGCCCTCATGTTTGTGGCTGTCATCGGTCACGCTGAGCGATACCGGCTCGAACGCAGCGGTCAAAATGTCCTGAATGCGCATTTGTCTGTCGTTTGGTTGTGGCATGTTTAACCAGCGCTCCCTATTATGTGGCCGCATGTCAGACGGCGAACCGTTCAGATACCGAGTCAAGTTCACGGATATACGCGTGAAGCCCCCCGCCGACGAGACGTCGCGTGCACGGGCGAAGCGTACCCGCGTGTGCGAAGAGCCCGGTTGCGACCTGGAAGGGTCCCATCCTGCGCCCCGTCCGGGCGGCAAGGGACGTCACTGGTTTTGCGATGCGCATGCAGCGGCCTACAATCGCAGCTTCAACTTCTTCCAGGGCATGTCTGAGGCTGAGGCGGCCGCTTTCCTGCGCGCGGAACG
>JBKBRT010000013.1:0-26044 GCA_046291585.1 Hyphomonas sp. | reverse complement strand
ATGCCCGCCTTGCCGCAATGGTAGAGGCTTTCGGTCCCACAGAGATCACCGCCTGGATGGCGAGGCTCGGCATCGAAAGCTATGCGGGCAGTTCGGGCCGCGTGTTCCCCGTCGGCATGAAGGCTTCGCCGCTGCTGCGCCGCTGGCTCGCGCGGCTTGGGGAAGGCGGCGCCACGCTGCACACGCGCCATCGCTGGAAGGGCTGGGGCTCAGATGGCGCGCTGATGTTTGATGCCCCCGAAGGCGAAAAGCGCGTGACAGCAGACGCCACCATCCTGGCGCTCGGCGGCGCAAGCTGGGCGCGCCTCGGATCAGATGGGGCGTGGGCGGATATTCTGGCCGCGCGCGGGGTTGAGATAGAGCCTTTCGCGCCCTCCAATTGCGGCTTCACAGCGCCCTGGTCAGACCGGCTCCTCGCCGCCCATGAAGGCGCGCCCATAAAAGGCGTCGCCCTCACCGCAGGCGACCGAATCCAGCGCGGCGATTTCGTCATCACGCGGTCAGGTATCGAAAGCGGCGCGGTCTATCCGCTCTCGGCCACTTTGAGGCAGGAACTTGCGGGCAGGGGCGCAGCCACCCTCACGATTGATCTTCTGCCGGATACGGACGAAGCGGTCCTCGCCGACCGCCTCGCCAGCGCCAATGCAAAAGACTCCGTCTCAAACCGCCTGCGCAAGGCGGCGCGGCTCGACGCGGCCAAGATCGCCCTTCTCAATGAAGTGACCCGAGGCGACGCCCCCAAAGACCCTGCCGCGCTGGCCCGCCTTCTCAAAGCGCTGCCCCTCACCCTCACCGGCACAGCCCCAATGGACACCGCCATCTCCACCGCCGGCGGCGTAGCCTGGAGCGCGCTGGACGAACGCCTGATGCTGAAAGCTGTTCCGAGTACGTATTGTGTAGGCGAAATGGTCGCCTGGGATGCGCCCACGGGCGGCTATTTGCTCACCGCGTGCCTGGCGATGGGGCGGGGTGTGGGCGCGTCAGTGCTTCAGTCGTCGTAATGTCCTCGGCACTGCGCAATGATGAGCAATTGATCCGTGTCAGTCCCATCGATCCTGTAGACCAGACGGTGTTCGTCCGTGACCCGGCGAGACCACCAACCTGACAAGTCGCCCTTCAGGGGCTCGGGTTTGCCGATGCCTTCAAACGGGGCGCGCTGGATTTCGCGGATCAGCTTCAGGACTTTCAGGCCTGTCTTCCGGTCCTTGTCCATCCACCAGTCAAGATCTTCGAGGGCTTCGGCCTCAAACGCGACGCGCATCGCGGATCATGGTCCAGAGCGCTTCGGGATCATCTTCTGCCAGTTGCGTAAAGGTGTCGCCGTCGATCTCGACGCGCCCTTTGCCATCAGAATTTACGGCGCGCAGCAGGCGCGCGGCGCCTTTCGGACTGGACAGCAGATGCACGGTTTCCAGGAGGCCATTATAGTCATCCATGCCCATAACCACGGCTGCGCCAGCGCCCCGCCGTGTAATAGCGACGGGCGCATGATCGTCAATCACGCTGTCGATCACCTTCTTCAGGTTCGCGCGCGCTTCGGTGATGGAGATGGCGTCTGTGATGTGGGGCATGCGGGGAATATGTACGTGATTGCGTACGGATGCAACCGAAATCACCGTAACTCTCCACGTGTTGAAGCGCACTAAACTACTCGCTGCACAACAAAGTGCGTTGAGGCCGATTCGATCGTGTCGACACTTAGCGCATCAAAAGGTTTGCCGCTTCCGGAAGGGGAAACGCAGATGCAAGGTAGTTTTACAATCAAAGTTTGGGCTGCGGAGATGTCCGCAGAAAACTTCGGAATGATCGGTGCGCTCATAGTTCTGGTAGCAATTTACTTGCTACCTATTTTGAGGCGTTGGCTTGAGCGGAAGCTCAAATGAGCAGCCTAAATCGCCGGCTGTATCGGCCCGTCTGCTCGTCCGTTCACGAACTGATCGACGTAATCATTGCCGCTCGCATAAACATCTGCTGCCGGGCCGCGCCAGATGATTTCGCCTTCATACAGCATGGCGATTTCGTCAGCGATTTTCTTGGCGCTGGCCATGTCGTGTGTGATCGTCACGGCAGCGGCGCCCAGGCCCCGGACCATTTCGAGGATCAGGTCGTTGATCGCATCGGCCGTGATCGGGTCAAGACCCGTGGTCGGCTCGTCGAAGAAGATAAGGTCGGGCTCGGAGATGATCGAGCGGGCGAGCGAGACGCGCTTCTGCATGCCACCGGAAATCTCCGCCGGATAGAGCGCACCGACATCGGCGCCGAGGCGCACTTTCTTCAGGGTTTCGATGGCGCGTTCCTTGGCCTGCTTGCGGCTGATGCCTTCAGAATTGATCAGGCGGAAGGCGACGTTTTCCCAAACAGTGAGCGAGTCGAACAGGGCGCCGGACTGGAACAGCATGCCGATGCGCGCGCGCATCTTTTCGCGCGTCTTGCCGGTGGCTTTGGTCACGTCTTCGCCGTCGAACAGGATGGTGCCTGAGTCAGGTGTCATCAGGCCCAGCGCCGTTTTCAGCATCACGGATTTGCCCGAGCCCGAGCCGCCGATGATCACGAGGCTCTGCCCGCGCGCGACATCGATATCCACCCCGCGCAGAACCTTGTTCTTGCCGAAGGATTTCTCGACGCCTTGAAGCTTGAGCAGCGAATTGGTCACGATCACGGTCACAGGCCAATCTCCACGAACACGGTGGACATGACATAGTTGAAGGCGAGGATCAGCACCGCCGCGCCAACCATCGAGAGCGTCGCTGCGCGGCCAACACCGGTGGCGCCCGCCTGGCTGCGGTCGCCCTGATAACAGCCCATGATGGCGATCACGCCGCCGAAGACGACCGCCTTGATGAGGCCGGCGAGGATGTCATTCGTCGTGACGAAATCGAGCGTGTTGCGCAGGTATACCGTCGAGTCGAACCCCAGCCCGAAGACGCTGACCAGCCAGCCTCCCATGACGCCGATAATGTCGGCCAGGGCAACCAGCATCGGCAAGGCGATCAGGGCCGCGATGAAGCGCGGGGCGTAGAGATAGCGGTAGCGGGAGGCCGACAGGGTTTCCAGCGCGTCGATCTGTTCGGTAACCCGCATCGCGCCGATCTCGGCGGCGATGCCGGCCGAGACGCGGCCCGCCAGCATAAGGCCCGTGATCACCACGCCCAGTTCGCGCGTGATGCCGAGCACCACAATGCTGGGCACAAACTGCTCGGCGCCGTAGCGGCTGCCGCCTTCATAAATGTTGAGCGCGAGGGCGGCGCCGATGAACACGGCCGCCAGGCCCACGACGGGCAGGGAATAGAAACCGATGCGGACGATCTGGCGCAGGATCTCCCCGCCATACCAGCGCGGCGTGAAGGCGGCGCCTTTGACCCGGCCGGCAAAGACGGCCAGGCGACCGACTTCACCGAACAGCCCAAGCGTTGCCCGGCCAATAAGTTGAATAGGGTTCTGCATCATCAGGCCTCAGCGGTAGACACGTTGCACTCTGGGGCCAAGGCCGGTCAGCAGTTCATAACCCAGCGTGCCGCATGCGGCCGCCTGAGCTTCAAGTTTGGCGTTCTCACCCAGAAATTCAACCCGCGCCCCCGGCCTTGCGTGTTTGGCGCAATCGGTCACGTCCAGCGTGATCAGATCCATCGAGATGCGGCCAAGGACCGGGCAGGGATTGCCCTCCAGCCAGCCGGTCAGCTGGCCGCCGCCCGCCGCCCTCGGGATGCCGTCGGCATAGCCGAGGCCGCAGGTGGCCAGAATGCGGTCTTCGGTGAGGGTGTGTGTCCCGCCATAGCCCACCTTTGTCCCGGTTTGTCCGGAAAATGTCCCCAAAATGGTCGCTTCCAGGACCACGCCTGGCTTCAGTTTGACCTTCTCTGGCGGGTTTGTGCCGCCATAAAGGGCCAGGCCCGGCCGTGTCAGATCATAGGCAAACCCCTTGCCGAGATAGCATCCGTTTGAGTTGGCAAGGCTGGCGGGGGTATCGGGGAAGGCGTCGGAAATTTCGTTGAACGCTTTCCTTTGTGCTGTATTCATTGGGTTTTCGGGGTCGTCCGCGCAGGCCAGATGGCTCATCACCAGCACCGGCTGCAAACGGCGCAGCGCGGCAAGATCCTTCTCACCCATATCCCCCGGCAATCCGAGCCGGTTCATCCCCGTATCAAAGTGCAGCGCGCAGGATCCTTTGGGCGCTGTCCCCCATAATTTCACATGCGCCTCAGTCGAGAGGACTGCCGTCAGATCTGCGTCCCGATAGGTCGCCATCTCGCCGCGAACGGGCCCATTGAGAACGAAGATACGCGCCGCTTTTCCGGCCGCCTTACGCACGACGAGGCCCTCTTCTGCGTAAGCCACGAAGAAGGTCTGGCAGCCGGCAATTCTCAGGGCGCGCGCCACACGCAGGGCGCCCAGGCCGTAGGCATCGGCTTTCACCACGGCTGCTGTTGTCGCGCCTGGATGAAGGGCGTCCAATGTTCTCCAATTGTCGGCGATATTGCCGATCAAAACGGTGGCGCGGGGCATCTGGCTCATGGCCTCACCGCTAGGCGAGTTTCACCGCCTTGTCATCCTGTGTGCTTGCCGCTTTCATTATGTGCAATCCAGGCCGAGCCCTTCATGTTCCAGACCGGCGTAAAGAAGACCATCCAGAGGATCAGGGCGATCATCCCGCCCGCTGGCACGACCGCAATTTTCTGCGGCCCGAACATATCGACCAGCAGGCCCATCAGGGCGGCGCCAAAGGGTGCGCCAGCCATGAAGCCGAGCTGATAAATGGAGAGGACGCGGGCGAGTTTGGCCTTGGGGGCGGCGTCTTGGACAATCGAGCGGCTCATGGCGATGGAGATGCCGGCTGCATTGCCCCAGATGAAGACGATCATCAGGAACGCCCAGTGTGGTACAACCCACAGCATGGGGATCATCGCGGCCGAGGCAATGAACTGAGCAATCAGCAGGAGGCGTCCCTGCCGCTTGATCCGCCGGAAGATGGCCAGCACCACCGAGGACGCAAAGGCGCCCATCCAGAAGGTCACGAACATATCCCGGATGCCGGACGAGCCGAAATGATAGACATCCCGGTTGATGATCGGCAGCACGACGAGGAACGAGCCGATCACGAACACGCCGACGCCGAACATCAGCAATGTCATCGCGGAAAGCTTGCCGTCGCTGCGGACCGCCCTGACGCCATCGAGGATATCCCCGAACGCGGCGCCGAGACCCTTGCGGCCGGTGCGAACCTGCTTTCCGCGCGCCATGAAGAGGGCAAATCCCGCCCCGCAGGCCAGGGCGAAGCCTTGCACCATGAGAAGCGTTTCAACGGAAACAGGCCCGACCAGAAAGCCGCCGAGCCAGGGGGGCATCCGGGTCGCCTTGTCCGCATATCCGGCTAGGATCAGCCCGCCGATCTGGGCGAGAAACTGCGCCATGGTTGCCAGGGTGACGCCCAATTGAAGGGTGACGCTCGATCCGACCCGCATGCGCCGCTCGACCACCTCATTCACGATCGCGTCGCGCGCGGGCATCATGAAGGCGCCGATCGTGCCGAGGCTGATCGCATAGAGGATCATCGCCGAATAGCTCAACTCACCGCGCGATACCGCCAGGGCGAGGAACATCGAAGGCACGGCGGCCAGAAGGTGCAGCAGAATCAGAAGGCGGCGGCCATCGGCGCGTTCGGCCACGACGCCGCCGATGAGCAGAAACACCACCGATGGCGCCGAAAGGGCCATGTTGGCCAGTCCGAGCGCCAGCCCGTCGAGATGAAGATGGCTGCGACCGGTTATGAGGTAGGGAAACAGCACGAGCTGAAGCCCGAACGCCAGGAACCAGCTGCATTGCACCCCCAGATAAGCCGGCAGCTCGATCTTTACCCCGCGGCGCAGCTTTCGAGCGCGCCAGTTCGTTGCGGTGACGAGAAAAGAGGCGCCCGCCGTCATGGCTTCGCTGACACCGCTGATCGGAGAGGTGACTTTAACATCCGCCTCCACAGCGGCCGGGTTTTCATCCTGCGCGCTGGTCGGTCCGGTCGTTGGTCCGGTTTGATCGGTCACTGAGAGGTCCCCATGCGGCGCATACTCATACAAACCTGCCGATAATAGAACGCCACCGCTAGCAGCAGCAGGGCCTGGTTGCAAAGCCGGGGCACTGCCGATAGGTTTTCCAACTTGTAAACCAAGCGGGCGAGGTTTCTTCCCATGCGGATGTTCCGGCACGCGGTCAGCTGGGGGCTCGCCCTTGCCCTGGCGGCGATGTTTCTTCATTTGACGGTTCATCCTTGGCCCGGCCCCGTGCCCGGACAGGTGAAGTTCTTTGACGCGCCCGGCCAGCACACGGTCTTTGCCGCTTTGGCAGAGAGATCCGGAATAACGCTGTTTGAGCCAGCAGGCAGGTTCGTTGCGGGCATTCTCGAGCTCGTTGCGGCGGTCCTGATCCTGCTGCCCTTCAGCCGCCGGTTTGGCGCAGTGATCGCGGTGATCCTGTTTGGGACTGGCCTCGCGCTGCATCTGTCGCCGTGGCTCGGCCGAGAACTTGTTCTGCCGGACGGGTCCGCCGACGGGGGGGTACACTTTCTTGTGACGGTCATTCTTCTGGCATTGAGCCTGTTGCTTCTCGTCGTGCATCCCGGGCGGCCGCGGACAAGCCGGGTGCTCACCCCTGCCCAATACTGGGGTCAGGCGTAAACGCTGTTCCATGTATCATTAATCAATTGGTGCAAATCTGGCGCGCATCGCCTGAGGTTTGCGCATGGCTGACGCAACAGAAACACCGAAGAGCGCGGCGCCTGGAGCGGCGCAGGACGCCCTGCTTCGGCGCATCCTTGACGTTGTGTCGATGCCCGCCTCCCGGATTCCCCCCCAGGACCGGCAGATGGCGGGAGATATCCTTCTTGATATGCTGTTCCATGCCGAAGAGCGCGAGCGGATGATGTGCGCAAACCGCCTCGCTGGCAGCCGTGAGGCGCCGCGCCGGCTTCTGCGCTATCTTGCCCAGTCGAGCTTTCAGGTTGCCCGGCCTTTGCTGGAAGAAAGTGACGCATTTGATGATTGCGATCTGGCTGAGATCATCCGCCAGACGACACCGGAACACCGCCTCTCCATTGCCCGCCGCCGCAACCTCTCAGCCGCCGTGACAGCGGTGCTGGCAGATGTGGCCGAGCCCCATGTGATCCGCGAAGTGCTGGCGAACCGCACGGCCCTGTTTGCCGAGACGACAATGGACAAGTTGATCGCCGTTTCCCGCGATGAGCTGACCTATTGCGTGCTGCTGGTCGACCGGATCGAACTGAAGCCATCCCACGCCATGGCCATGTTCTGGTGGTCGGATGCGACGACCCGCCGCAAGATTTTGACGCGTCACGCTGCCGAGCGTCAGGAGATGATTTCGCTTTGCTCGGATGTTTTCGAACTCGCCGCATCAGAAGGCTGGCAAGACCCGGTGTCGCGCAAGGCTCTCCAGCTGATCGAGCGGCGCCAGCGCAACCGCGCCGCGATTGAGCGCAGTCCCTATGACAGCCTAGAAAGCGCGGTACACGCCGCTGCCGAGTTCGGCATGGAAGCCAAGATCGCCCAGGAGATCGGTTACCTGTCGGGGATTAAGCCGGTGACGGCGGCCAAGATCCTTTCCGATCCTGGCGGCGAGGCGCTCGCCGTGCTGTGCAAGGCAACCGGTCTCAAGCGGGAATACCTCGCCCTTCTGTGGACCGCGCTTCGCCGGCCCTTGGAGCTGGAGCCGGGAACGGCGCATCCGCTATTTGCAATTGTCTCGGAGACATTCGAGGTTCTTTCGGTCCTGAAAGCGCAGACAACATTGCGGTATTGGAACTGGGCTTTGTCCTCGGCTTACTCGCCTGCGGCGCTACGTCACGCACAGGCAATGGGCGATCCGGCGAACGAAGAAGCTGAATTCTCGACCGCCCAGCGCACCGCCCGCCTCGTCTTCGGGCGCTAGTGTCTTTTTCGGGGCAAACAGGCTTCCCAATCGCGCTTTGGGCCTTTAGGTGGGGCATTCACCAAATCAGGATCGTTCGGAGCTGAGGGGCGCTGTGGCGTATTTCTTAGGACTACTGGCGGCCTTGGTGGCTTTCTGGCTCGGCAATTCGGGCCATTACAAGCCACTGATGCTTGGATTTGGCAGCATGTCTGTGCTGCTGACGATGATGCTTGCCTATCGGTTTGATATCATCGATCGGGAGAGCGCGCCTTATGTGCGTTTGCCCCAGCTTATGAAGTATTATCCCTGGCTTGCTGTAGAAGTTGTCAAATCGAACTGGGTTGTGCTCCGGGCCTGCCTGCGCGCCGATCTCGACGTGACGCCCACGCTCGCCAAGGTCAAAACAGTCTGCAAGACCGACCTCGGCCGGGTAACGTTCGCCAATTCGATCACGATGACGCCCGGCACGGTGACGATCGAGCTGGAGGGCGACAAGCTCCTGGTGCATGGGCTCTACGAAGCCAACACCGAGCCGGAAGGCTTTATCGAAATGGACCAGCGCTGCGCAGCGGCGTGTGACCCCGTGGAGGCGCGTTCATGACGACGGCTGCCCTGATTGCCGTCCTGATCGGGATGGTCCTTCTGCTTGTGCGCGTTCTTATAGGGCCGACGCTCTATGACCGTATTCTGGCGGTGAACGTGATCGGCACGAAGACCGTGCTGGTGATCGGTCTGCTGGGATACGTTATGGGACGGCCGGACTTCCTGGATATCGCGATGATCTACACGCTGATCAACTTTGTGACGACGATCGCAATCCTGAAATTTTTCCGCTACCGCTCTTTCCAGGTGCCCCTGATGCGCCGCCCGGACACGGGTGCCGGGGCTGGCAAGGGGGGCGAATAAGGTGGTCGAATTCCTCTCGCAAATCGGAGATTTCTGGGATTTCATCCGGCATCCGCTGGGCGGGCTTCTCTGCCTCGCCGGCGGGGTGTGCTGCATCATCAGCGCGATCGGAGTTCTCCGGTTTCCGGATTTTTACACGCGCATGCACGCCGCCGGCGTCACGGAAACTGCCGGAACGGGCTTTCTGCTGATGGGCATGGCGCTGATGGCGCCGCACTGGTTGATCCTGGTTAAGTTGCTGTGCATTTTCATCTTCCTGTTTCTGACTAATCCCACATCGTCCCACGCGCTCGTCAATGCGGCGCATGTCGCGGGCCTGCAGCCGCGGATCGGCCCTGTCGGTGGACCCAATCTGGAGGATGAGGAATGAGGGAGCTATTCACCGCTGATGCCGGCCCGGCTCTGATTAATATTGCTCTGCTGGCGATCTTGTTCATCGTGGCCATCGCCATTGCGCGCCTGCGCAGCCTGTTTGCGATCGTGATGCTGGCGGGTGTCTACTCGCTCGTTTCTGCGGCGTGGTACATGGTCATGGACGCGGTCGATGTGGCTTACACGGAAGCCGCCGTTGGCGCGGGCATGTCCACGGCAGTGCTGCTGGGCGCGATGTTGCTGACGGCGCGCACGGCCAAACCCGAGAAGCCGCTCAAAAATATCGGCCCCTTTTTGATCTGCGGCGCCACAGCGCTCATGCTGATCTATGCCACAGTCGATCTGCCAGGGCTTGGTGATCCCGAATCGCCTGCAAATACAGGCCCAGGTATGACCTATGTCCACGTCAACTGGTTCGATACCGGCGTTCCGAACGTGGTTACGTCAGTGCTCGCAACTTATCGTGGTTTCGACACCATGGGCGAAACCGTCGTGGTATTTGTTGCGGGTCTGGCCGTCGCCATGTTGCTGGGCTTTGGGGAGCGCTCTCTGGCGGAAACGCTGCGCAATTCCAAACGGCGCCGCAGCAAGGGCAAGGGAGGCGACGTGTCTTGAAAAGCGATCATCACGTGATTTTGCGCGTCATCGGAAAATGCTTCATCCCGCTCATCGTGATTTACGGGTTTTACCTCCAGTTCCACGGGGAAGTCGGGCCGGGGGGCGCTTTCCAGGCGGGTGTGGTGCTGGCGGTTGCGCTCATTCTGCATTCTTTGACCTTTGGCCTTGCCAGCACGATGCAGGCTGTGCCGCCAGCGTTCGCCCGCACACTCGCTGCAGTGGGCGTGGTTGTTTTTGTGGGCACTGGTTTCTGGGCGATAATAATGGGCGGCATGTTCTTGGAATATCAGGCGCTGTTTGGAGAACCGCCGGGCGGTCATGATGGGCAGCATGCCGGCATCATCATCGTGGAGCTGGGCGTGCTCTTTGCGGTGGCAGGTGCGATGACCACGATCTTCTACGCGCTTGCGGGCCGCGTGGCTGAAATTCGCGACGAGGACTGGTAGGCTATGGTCGAATTTGTCCTGGACCGGGCGGGCTATTGGGCGATCATCTGTTTGATGATGGTCGGCCTCTACATCGCTTTTTCGGCCGAAAACCTGATCAAACGCCTGGTGGGGCTCTCGATCTTCCAGACGACGATCTGTCTGTTCTACGTGTCTCTGGGCAAGGTGGATGGCGGCACCGCCCCGATCCTGCTGCCGGAAGACACGCCGATGCATTATGAGGCAGGTCATGCCGCCGCGCCTTCCGCCGATGCCCTTGTGGCTGCCGGGGGTGAGCGCTTTGCGGACCTGCATTATGTTTACTCAAATCCGTTGCCCCACGTCCTCATGCTGACCGCGATCGTGGTCGGAGTGGCGACGCTGTCCCTTGGCCTGGCGCTGATTGTCCGTATCCGCGAAGCATATGGCACGATCGAAGCCGATGAAGTCCGCGAAATGGACATGCACACGGCGCTGGCTGAGGAAATCGAAGAAGGCAAAGAAATCAGAGAGGCTTCGGCATGACACTCGAATCCGTGCTGACCTCCGCGCCTGCCTGGGCGCTGGCGCACGCGCCCGTGCTCATCGTGGCTGTGCCCATGCTGATCGCGCCACTGGTTGCGGTCGTGCCCAATGGGCGGATCGCCTGGCTGATCTCTGTTTTGACCGCTGCGGTGTCGTTCTATCTCGCGGTTGTGACGCTGGGCCTTGTTCAGTCTTCTCCAACCGGCATCCTCTCTTACGAAATCGGCCGCTGGCCGCCGCCCATCGGGATTGAGTTCCGCACGGATGCGCTTAATGCGATGATCCTGCTGCTGGTGACCGGTATCGGCTTTCTGGCATCGGTTTTTTCCTGGCCGACCGTGTCGTCCGAGATCGGCAATCACAACAAGCTTGGCATGTTCTACGCCGCTTTCCTGCTCTGCATGGCAGGCCTGCTGGGCGTGGCGTCGACCGGAGACGCGTTCAACCTTTTCGTGTTCCTCGAGATAAGCTCGCTGGCAACCTATGTGCTGGTGGCAATGGGCGCAAAGCGGGACCGGCGCGCGCTTCCCGCCGCGTTCAACTATCTCATCATGGGAACGCTCGGCGCGAGCTTCTTTATCATCGGGATCGGCTTCCTCTATGCCGCGACCGGTACCCTCAACATGGCTGACATCTCAGATCGCCTGCCAGCGCTGACCGACAGCCGCGCAGTACAGGTTGGCTTTGCCTTCATCATCGTCGGGCTCGGTCTGAAGGCCGCCATGTGGCCGCTGCACCAATGGCTGCCGAACGCCTACTCCTACAGCCCGAGCTTTGTGACTGTCTTTCTCGCCGCGACGGCGACGAAAGTTGCGCTCTACGCGCTGATCCGGTTCCTGTTCACGGTGTTCCAGCCTGAATACACGTTTGAGATGGCAAGTTTTGCCTGGGTCCTCGCGCCGCTGGGTATCGCGGCGATGGTGATCTGCAGTTTCCAGGCCGTGTTCCAGACCGATGTCCGCCGTACACTGGCTTATTCGTCGGTGGCGCAGGTCGGCTACATGCTGCTCGGCGTTTCGCTGGCGACGGCGCCCGGCATCGCCGCCGGTCTTCTGCACCTCTTCAATCACGCGCTGATGAAGGGCGCGCTGTTTATGGCAATTGCCGGCATTGTGATGACCCATCAGGGCACCACGATCCGCGATTTTGCCGGTCTTGGACGCACCGCGCCCTGGACAATGACGGCCTTTGCCATTGCCGGCCTCTCGCTGATCGGCGTTCCGCTGACCGCAGGCTTCATGTCGAAACTGCACCTCGGCTACGCCCTGTTTGCCGAAGGCTGGTGGTGGGCGGTGCTGCTCGTTGTCTTCTCGAGTTTCCTGGCCGTTTTCTACATCGGCCGTATCCTGCAGGCAGCCTTCTTCCAGCCGCCGGCCAACCCGAGCAAAACACACAAGGAGGCGCCGTTGCTGATCCTCGTTCCGCTCTGGATACTTGCGCTGGCCAATATTTACTTCGGCATTGCCGCTGACTTCCCGCTGGGCCTGGCCCGTGACGCGGCAGTGGCTGCCCTCGGACTGGAGGCGTTCCGATGACCCCGGAAACCCTCATTGCCGCGATCCTTCTTCTGCCGCTGCTGATCGCGGCGGGCATTGCTGCGATGGGCAAATTCCCGAACATCCGGGAAGGCGTCACAATCCTGGGCGCGATCGCGCTGTTC
This sequence comes from Hyphomonas sp., assembly GCA_046291585.1. Lineage (GTDB taxonomy): Bacteria > Pseudomonadota > Alphaproteobacteria > Caulobacterales > Hyphomonadaceae > Hyphomonas. The sequence goes on along the minus strand of JBKBRT010000013.1, from coordinate 13,627 downwards.
GCGCTGGTCGTGCAGATGGTGATCATGGTCTCTTCGGGCGCGCGGCCTGAGCTTTTTGTCGGCCAGGCGGCGCCAGGACTGGCCATTGCGTTCAAGGTAGAGCCGCTGGGCGCGCTGTTTGCGATTGTCGCAAGCGGCCTCTGGATCGTGAACTCGTTCTATTCCATCGGGTACATGCGCGGAAACCGCGAGCGCAACCAGACCCGGTTTTACATCTGCTTTGCCATCGCGATCTGCGGCGCCATGGGCGTCGCGACGGCCGGCAACCTGTTCACCCTCTTCATCTTCTATGAAGTGCTGACGCTGTCGACCTATCCGCTGGTGGCCCACAAAGGCGACGCGGCCGCTCAGCGCGGAGCCCGCATCTATCTTTTGACGCTGCTGGGCACGTCCATCGGCTTCTTCCTGACGGCGATCATGTGGACCTGGATGGTCGCCGGTCAGAACCTCGACTTCGTCGATGGGGGCCTGCTCGCCAATGTCGAGATTTCCCCGGTGGTCGCGAGCGCGCTGTTGCTGCTCTTCGTCTTTGGCATCGGCAAGGCGGCGCTCATGCCGTTCCATTTCTGGCTCCCCAACGCGATGGTCGCCCCCACGCCCGTGTCGGCGCTTCTGCACGCCGTGGCGGTTGTGAAGGCGGGCGTCTTCACCGTGCTCAAAGTGTCGATGTACATCTTTGGCGCGGACCTGCTGAACGCGACGCCGTCCCGAGAATTCCTGATGGATCTTGCCTGCGTCACCATTGTCCTGGCCTCGCTGATTGCGTTGACCAAAGACAATCTGAAGGCCCGCCTTGCCTATTCGACCATCGCCCAGCTCGCCTATGTGACGCTCGGCGCCATGTTGGCCGACAAGGCCGGCTTTATGGGCGGATCGCTTCAGATCGCGGCGCACGCTGCGGCGAAGATCACACTCTTTATGTGCGCTGGGGCCATCTATGTCGCCACCGGGCTCACGAACATTTCAGACATGCGGGGCCTCGGCCGCAAGATGCCTTGGGTGTTCGTCGCCTTCTTCATGGCGTCTCTGTCGATCATCGGTGTGCCGCCCTTTGCCGGGGATTGGGCCAAGTATGAGCTGATGCAGGGCGCGATCGATCGCGGGGCAGACTGGGTGCCGATCATCCTGATCGCGTCCTCGGTTCTGAACATCGCGTATCTGCTGCCCATCCCGATTCTGGCGCTTATGCCACCGCCTCCGGAGGGATCTGTGAAGGAGTTCAAACGGCCGGGCGGGGCGCCTGCGCTCACCGTGGCCGCGCCGATGTTCACGGCCTTCCTCTGCCTGATCCTTTTCCTGCTGATTGATCCGATCGGGGACTTTCTCTCGCCCGCGATCAATGCTGCCACAACCACAGTTCAGGAGGCCGCGCTGCCATGAGCAACGATACGAACCCTCCCGTACGGGATAATTCGGGGCGCTTCGTGAAAACGGCCGCCGAGAAGGTCAATGCCATGAGCCGTACGCGGGACGATGGCGTGCATCCGATGTCGCGTGTTCTGTTTGGCTGGACCGAGGCCAAGGGCATTGGCGGTATCATCTTCTGGGGCATGGCGGGGCTGTCGATTCTCCTCGTCCTGCTCGATCTCGTCATCGTGCGTCATGAAAAGATCGCGATAGCAAACTCCGTTGGCTTTTTCGGGCTCTGGGGCTTTGTTGCCTTTTCCTTTGTTGTGTTGATGGGCTGGCCGCTCGGCCGCCTTCTTCGCCGGGACGAGAATTATTATGGCGATCTCAGCGGTCCCCCCGCCGATATTGATCCAGCTATTGCCGATCGCCTGAACGCCGGCGAACCCAAAGCCTTTGAGGGAGAAGAATGATGCCGGCCTGGCTTGCTGCCCTCAATCCCGGTTGGCTGATGATCCTCGTGGGTCTCGTCGCCCTGGTTCTCCCGTATCGCAAGGTGCGACAGACACTGACGGTCGGCACGCCGATTGTCGCCATCGCCCTGCTTGTCATGGCTCCGCATGAGGTCGACCTGCTGACCGCTGAGGCGCTGGACATGACATTCAGCTTCTACCGCGTCGACAGCCTGAACTTCATCTTTGGCCTCGCCTTTCTGATCGCCTCGCTCCTGAACGCGATCTACGCCCTGCACACGAATAGTCCGCGCCAGGACGGCATGGCACTCGCTTATGCGGGGGCTGCCGTTTCTGCGTCCTTTGCCGGCGATCTGATGACGCTGTTCATCTTCTGGGAGCTGACCGCAATCACGTCGGTGTTCCTGATCCTGCAGGCGGGCACGCGCGCGGCTTATTTTGCATCCATGCGCTATCTGGTGATCCAGATCCTGTCCGGCGTCATCCTGCTCGACGGCCTCTCTTATGTCTGGCGCTACAATGGCACGCTTTCGCTCGAGGCCTTCCAGAGCATGAGCGATCCGGGCGCGATCTACATTTTCATCGCGCTGGGCATCAAGGCGGCGTTCCCCTTCATGCATAACTGGCTCCAGGATTCCTATCCGAAGTCATCTGTGGTCGGGGCCGTGGTTCTCTCGGCGTTCACGACGAAACTGGCCGTTTACGGATTTGCCCGCCTCTTTCCGGGCTTTGATGCGCTGATCTGGATCGGCGCGATCATGACGATCTTCCCGGTTTTCTTCGCCGTCATCGAGAACGACCTGCGCCGGGTTCTGGCTTACTCGCTGAACAACCAGGTCGGCTTCATGATCTGCGCCATCGGGGTCGGGGCTGCCGGCATCGGCAATCCGCTCGCAATTAATGGCGCCAGCGCGCATGCCTTTGTGCATATCATCTACAAAGCCCTGCTGTTCATGAGCATGGGCGCGGTTCTATACCGGACCGGCACAACCAAAGCATCCGAACTGGGCGGCCTTTACCGGTCGATGCCCTGGACGGCGCTGTTCTGCATCATCGGTGGCCTGTCGATTTCGGCCTTCCCGCTTTTCTCCGGCTTCATTGCCAAATCTCTGACAATGAGCGCCGTTGCCTATGAAGGCGTATCAGACCCCGCCATGGTCGTGGTCTGGCTTATGCTGCTGTTTGCCTCGGCCGGTGTGCTGGAGCATTCGGGCATCAAGATTCCCTACTTTGCCTTCTTCGGGCATGACAGCGGCAAACGCGTCAAGGAAGCGCCCTTCAACATGCTGCTCGCCATGGGCATGGCGGCGTTCCTCTGCATCGCGGTTGGCCTTCCGGCGCTGGTTCCCGGCTTTGGCTACCAGTGGCTCTACAGCCTCCTGCCATACCCGGTCGAGGCGTCGAGTTATCAGCCGTTCACGCTGGAACATGTCCTGACGCAGATGCAGTTGCTGATCCTGGCAACCTTCGCCTTCATCCTGCTCAAGCGCTTCGCCCTCTATCCGGCGGAGAAGCCCGGCACGATCCTCGATACCGATTGGTTCTACCGCAAGGCAGGCTACGGCCTCGTCCAATGGTCGGGCACGGTATGGGGCAAGATGGGCCCGGCGGTCAGCGCGATGTTTGGGCGCCTGTCAGACCGGACCTACAAGCGGCTGGAATCGGCGTTCAGCCCGCGGGGTGAAATTGCCCGCGGCGGTCTGTCGGGCGGCGCGGCGGTGTGGACCGCCGTGATGCTGGCTGCGGTCCTGCTTCTGTCCTTCCTGTCTGGGTGAGCAATGGGCCGACAGGCCCGGCGCTGCCCAAAATCGGGCGCATGCTCTGCTCTGATGCAATAAAAGCATAGTGGAGGGGCGCGATTCGCCAGTCTCGGAATTTCTGTATTTGACGTTTCGCAGAGGTGACATACGCTCAGTAAGTAATGGCTGGGGTAACGGGTATGTCTGAGGAAGAGAACGCATCGGTCGGCGCGGCTGATTTCGTTGTATATGCTACAGAAATAGTGTCCGCCTATGTGCGGAATAATGCCGTTCAGACTTCTGAATTGCCTGAGCTGATTCGGAGTGTGCACCGGGCGCTGGTTGAACTGGGAGGCGCTGTGGCGGAGCCGGAGAAGCAGAAACCGGCTGTCACCGTAAAAAAATCCGTTCACCACGATTATCTGATTTGTCTCGAAGACGGCCTCAAATTCAAATCTCTGAAGCGCCACCTTCGGTCCAAATACGATCTGTCTCCAGACGAATACCGCGAGAAGTGGGGTCTGCCGGCAGATTATCCGATGGTCGCGCCAGGTTATTCTGCTCAGCGTTCAAAACTGGCCAAGAAAATGGGCTTGGGACGCCAGGATCGCTAAGAATAAATCAAGAGAAGGCTTGTCGTTGCGTAATCGAAACGAAATAGTTCGATAATCAATGTTAACAAATACCTTCATTGAGACTTGATCTGGGAGTCTACTCGCGCGATAGGTGATTCTTGCGAATCACCGCGGGGGTGGCGAGTTATGCGTCAACAGAATGTTTTTGCGGGTGTCACTGACGCCCAAGAGGTGCTGATCCGGCACTGGCAGTCTCGCCGGGACGGCGAAGGCCGGGTGGCGCGGGACAATATCGACCCGGGCGCGCTCCGCGCGGCACTTGCCTGTATTTCCATCGTTGAAGTCGATGAAGACGGCGAAAGCCGCTTCCGGATTGCCGGGTCTCGCTTGCGCGAAATCTTCGGCGTCGAAGCACGCGGGATGCGTCTTGCTGAGATCGCCGGCGCACATGGCGAGTGCTACGCGCTCGGCCTGTCGGCGGCGCTGGAGCGGGGCGAACCAGTGGGCGGTATCATCGAGATCGGCGGCCGCATCCATGCCTGGCTGCGCCTGCCGCTGGCCGGAGACGATGGCCAGCTGAACCAGGTTCTCTGTCATGACGAGCTTCTGCCAAGCCGGCGGACGTTGCGGCCTGCTCCCAAGGGTGACGGTCTTATCCAACATCCCCGGCCCCGCTACGCCGCCTGATCCCCAGCATTTGCGGGCAGCTTGCTTGCTGGAATAGGAAAGTTATCCTACACCTCTCAATCTCGGGTATGGTCTTCCCATAACCCGAAGAGGAGTGGTGAATGGCGGAGTTCAATCCCCAGAGAGATGAAGACAGGGCCTATCTGGCCGGCGCGCTGGTGGCCTATGCCCTTGGCCTCAAGGCGGAACTTGTATTGTCCGCAGAGCGTGGAAACCCGGTTCACGCGCGCGCCCGGCATATCGCAATGTATCTGACACACACGGCGTGCGGCATGAGCCTGGCGCGGGTCGCGCGGGCTTTCGGCAGGGACCGTTCCACCGTGTCGCATGCCTGCCGGATCATTGAGGACTACCGCGAGGATTCCGATTTCGACACCTGGATAGAACAGCTGTCGAGCGGCATACGGTCGATGGTTGTACTGGGCGCGGCCGAGGTGACGGCATGACCGGCGGGCGTCTGCGGACGCTGAGCGAGGCCCAGGTTCGCCGGGTTCTCGCTTCGGGCGGCGTGCTCGTTGAGACGGGCGGTAACTGGTTTGCACATCGCAGCCGGGACGCGCGCATGAGAGCGGCCGGCCGGGTCACGCCGCTGATCGTCAGCCGGCTTCAGTCTGATGGCGTGATCCTTGCGGATCCGACCCGGCGCGGCCGGTTCCTGGGTGGCCCGTCCGCTGCGCTGCCCCCGCTGCCTGCCGTCCCGTCTCCGCAGCGCCTGTTACGGCCAGGCCGGGCGTGCGCGCCTGTCTCCCTCTATGCCGGGATCGTCGGCGCGGCGGCCGCAGACCTGGGTGAGATGACGCGCCTCAAGGCCGCGGCCCAACGTTTTCGGGCGGATATCAGCCTGGCAGCAGCCAGCTCCAGAAAGGTGGGGAGGATCGCGGGTCGCGTCGCCGGCGCCGATCCTGATGCCGCGCTGCGCCGGTTGGCGGCGTTGGAAGGGGTGATCGGGCGCAGCCTATTCCGGCAACTGGAAAGTCTTCTGATCGATGCAGCCAGCCCCGCTGTGTTTGCACGAGAGGCCGGGCTTCGGCGGCAGGACGCCTCAGCCCAGGCGCTGGAAGCCTTGAGAACCCTCGCGCGCGCCTACGATCTCTCCATCAGGGTGGCGTGAAATCCTGTCAGCCTGCCAGGGCGGCGGCGGCATCCCGGCGGATGCGCGTCAGCATGGACGCCAGACCGTTCGAGCGCTGGGCCGTCAGCGCGCCTTTGACGCCGATCTCGTCGAGCAGCCCTTCGGCATCAAATTCGGTGGCCTCTTTCAGCTCGGCTCCCGAATAGAGCCGCATGAGCAGGGCGATAAGACCGGAAACGATGATCGCATCGGACTCCGCGCGCAGGGTCAGCCGGCCGCCGGACACTCCGGTCACCATCCACACCTGCGAGGCGCATCCCCGGACCCGGGTTTCCTCGGTGCGCTCATCGGCTTCCAGAGGCGTGTTGGACTTCCCCAGATCAATGATGTGAGCATAGCGCGCCTCCCAGTCGTCCAACCAGGAGAACTCCTCACGAATGTCGGCGGCGGCTTCTTGAATGCTCATCGCCGTCATCTGGGGCAAGCGGGGCAAAAAATAAACCCCGGCGCATGGTCACGCCGGGGTCTGGAAACAGAAACTGGAAGAGGCGGGGCTATTTGTAGACCGCGCCGAGACAGTCTGCGATCTCTGCCAGGGCGTGCTGGCTGATGCAGTGGGGAACCTCAAATTCCTGGCCCACACCGGCCACGCAGCCCTGAAGCTGAAGGTTCTGCATCTTCATGCAGCTCTGGACGCTGGGCTCAAGCATCACGCGGCTGAGCTTGGCATCTTCAACCGCATCTGCGCCAAGAATGCGCAGGGCGGCGACTGAGGCGATCTGGTTGGCCACAGGCTCTTTGCCGTACTTCACTTTCTTTTTGCCACCCGTGAAGCCGCCCGTGAGGAATGTGGGCAGTTTCACAGCCGTCGCGACATCAGACGCGGCCACGACAGCGGTGGTCACACCGGCCGCATTTGTTTCCGACAGCGGCGCGGCGCCAGCCGGTGCCACGAGGGCGGCGAGAATCAGATTGTCCGCCGATTGTCCCGTGCCCTGAAGAAGTTTGACCGCGTCGGCGCGCCGGCCACCATCGCGGATACGCGATTTGGCCCAGCCATAGCTCTGGAGGGAATAGCCCTGTTCTTTGACGATGGCCGCGTTGGAGTAGAGCCGGGCGAGATCTTCGTCCGTGACGGCAATGGCCGTCCCGACAGCGTCATCACCGCCCTTGAGCGAACGGGCATAGCCGCCGCCGCTGGCGAAGCTGTTGACCACGCGGTCACGACCATAAAAGGCTTCAATGTCGCGCACATTCGCGCGGAAATCAGGATCCTGCGAAGCAACGAGGGCCGAATAGGAAATCCAGCCTCGCGTCAGCTGGTCGGCATTGTAGGCGCCGAGCGTTTCGAGAGCGGCATCAATGTCGCTCGACGATTTGAAAGGTTTGACGCCCACTTCGTCCGCATCGGACTGATAGGTCATGTAGACGGCGGCTCTTTCGGAGACCGGGTCTTTCCCTTGGGCGGATGAAATACCAGCCAGTCCGGCCACTGCCAGGACCGCTGCGAATACCCGAACTGCAGACATTGTTCTCTCTCCCTCACGCGACACGCGATAGTGATGCCTTAACTTCCCTGACGGGGGAACCTCACCTTGTCTGTTTGCGACATTACAAATACAGCAAGTGCTCGTTCCGGCTGAAAATGCCTAATAAATCTCTCTGGGGTGTTAACGCTTGGACCCCCGTATGTCGCAGAAGCGATTACAGTTTGTTCACGTTGTCTGGCTCGCATTGTGCGGCGGCAGCGGCCTTGCGGGCCTTATCGCGGGTGCGCCCCTGTGGCCGTTACTCGCGATTATGGTTACCGCCGGCCTCCCCGGCATTATGGGAATCGCGCTTCCGGCCGGTGATTCGCCCTGGCGGGGGCTGGTGGTCATTTCCTGGACGCTGATCGCCTTGGCCGGACTGATTCTCACCGGCGGGGGGGGCTCTCCGTTAACCGTACTTCTTCTGGTTGCGCCGCTCGCGGGACTTCTGGCTGGCGCGCGGCGGATGGCGTCCGAGGCCGGCGTGTTTGCAGCGTTCGCCCTGTTCCTGACGCTTGTGGCCGGGCAAATCGGTCTGCTTCCCGCCCCGGCGCCCTGGGTCCCTGGCCTGGCGGCGCCGTTTGCGTTCTCGGGTCTCATCGTGGCGGTACTGATGGTCTGGATGCTGGTGCATTCGGGCATGGCAGAAAAACTCCAACCGATCCTCCAACCAGACGCCCCGTCAGTGCCTGAAACCTCCAATCCTCCGGTGGCGGTAAATGGCATGCGGGCGCCCGTGCCTCAGATGCCTGAGAGCGGCGTTGCGCTGCTGGATGTGACCCCTGAGGGGCGCCTGCGCGCCGTGGCGGGGGATACGTTCGGCCTTCCGGCAGTTCGTGTGGGCGCGGCGCTGAGCGCGCTGTTTGCGCCCGGCGGCCTGCCCGGCAGCCTTGGCGAGACGGCAGGCCGGGTGACCGGTGAAGCGACCCTCATTTCCGGGGAGCGCGTACTGTTCACGGCGCAAACCGGATCGGCGGGCACCTCGCTTGTGCTGTTCGCCCCGCCCGAGGGCGCTGGCGACCCGGCCGAAGCAGCCCGCGAGGCCTATGAGACAGAGCTGAAGAAGCGCACCGCCTTCTTCGCCTCGCTCGGCCATGATCTGCGCACCCCCCTGCATGCGATCCTCGGCTATGCCGAGATCATGCAGGCCGAACTGATGGGCCCCATGCCGGAAGTCTATGCCGACTATCCTGCGATCATTCACGAAAGCGGCACGGACCTTCTGCTGCTTGTCGACGATATTCTGGACCTGGCGCGCTCTGAAGCCGGCCAGCCCCGGCTCGATCCGGAACCGGTGGATCTGGCGGCCTCGGCAGAGTCGGTCATCCGCCAGCTGACGGGCCATGCAGACCGCGCCGGGGTGACGCTGAAGCTGAAGGCGCAGGGTGAAGCCTGGGCGGAGGCAGACGCCCGCGCCGTGCGTCAGATCTGGCAGAACCTTGTCTCCAACGCGATCAAGTATTCGGGCAGCGGCAAGACCGTGACCCTTGAAACCCGGATCGAAGGGGGCGCGGCCATTCTCAGCGTTCAGGACCGGGGCGCGGGCATTCCCGCCGCTGACCTTGCCCGGATGACCCAGCCTTTCGAGCAGGCCACCGGCGCCAAGCCCGGCACGGGGCTCGGGCTCTCGGTGGTGCGCCGATTCGCAGAGCTGCACGGCGGCGAGCTGCGCCTCAGCTCGAAGCCCGGAAAGGGGCTGAAAGCCGAAGTGATCCTGCCCCGGGCCAGCGAGGCTGATCTCCTGCCCCTCGATGAAGCGGCCGAATAGGGCGCCCATCCCGGCCACCAAAAAACCGGTGACCTCGCTTTCGCAAGCATGTAACCCTCCACCGACGAGTATCAGCCAAGGGGGACCTCGAAATGAGAATGGCAATTCTGGCAGGCGCGCTTGCGCTTGCTGTCACCGCATGCGGCGGCACAGGCGGCGGCAAAGCCTCCATCGTGAAATCCTGCATGGACTCCGGCGAAGACCGGGAAATGTGCACCTGCCTCGCCGACGGCCTGGAAAAAAATCTCGACGCCAAAACCTTCAACACAGTCGCCAAGGCCATGGCCCAGGGCGATGAAAAAGGGGGTGAGATCATCAACGATCTGCCCGCCGGCGAGCAGTCGAAAATCATGGGCGCCATGATGAGCACCGGCATGCAGTGTGCTTTCGGCGGCTGATGCAGTACGGGCAGGCGTGACTCGGGACACATGACCCCATGATGGACCGCCTGCCAGCCAGACTATGGACGGACGCGCTGATCCGCCGGGCAGGCCTTGCCGGCGCCAGCGCGTTCGTTCTCCAGCATGGCGATGATGAACGCGGCGATGTGCTGGTGAAGGTCGCCCGCCTTGATGGCACAGCCGCCGCCTATGTGCCCTCCATGAACCTTGAAGGCGAGCGCATCTTCCTCAACCTCGCCGCACAGGGCATCGGCCCGGAAGAGGCGGCTGTCGACGAGTATGTCCGCCGCGCCAAATCCCGCGACAGCGATCTCTGGATCATCGAGATCGAAGACCGGCAGGGTCGGCACTTCCTGACCGAACCTGTCGAGGGTGCCGCGCCCTGAGCGCCGCCACTTTTCCGCCCCAAGCGTGATGCGACTGTAATCTGGCCATCTTCTGATGAGAGAGGCATCTTCCTGAAACCTCAGGAGGAGAGAGTCCCATGAAACTGTTTATTGCCTGCGCGATGGCCGCGCTGATCGCCGCGCCCGCCGCCTTTGCCTGCGAGTCCTATGTGGCGGACGTAAACAAAGCCGGCCTCGCCGTGAAAAGCGCTAACAACGAACGCTTTGCCGTCCAGACCCGGTTTCAGGACGCCGAAGCCGAACGCAGTGTCCTGCGCCAGGAAATCGACACCCAGGGCAACACCGCCGAGCGCCAGAAGGAGATCGACTTCTTCAAGGCCGAAATCCGCGCCGCTGAGCTGCAATGGACCGAGCGCCAGCCAGAATGGGACGCTGCCGAAGCCGAACTGATGACCGCGATTGCCGCACATGAAGGCGCTTGCGGCGCAAATGCGCGCACCGGCGTTCTGATTGAGGCCCTGGGACTGAAACTAAACCGCTGAAGCCAGCCTTATAAACCGCCTGTTTACCCTATCCCGGCAGGTTGCAGCCTGCTGGGATCAACGGGGGGTTGGGCGGCCATGCTGTTCCTTCTCAATGACATTGTGACCGAGATTGAGGCGCCGGAAATGCGGCTCCTTATCCGGGAAGCCGTATTTGGCGGCGACGTGCAGGCCTTGCGTCCCCGCGAGGCGATGGAGCTGGCGCGTGGACGCCTGCAGGCGCTGCATGATCGCGGGCAGGTTCCCGACCAGACGATGGTAGACGACCTGGCCGCGCTCATCATCGCCAAAACCGGCGCCAATGCCGCGCTTTTCCCGGTGCATGACGGCCGCGTGGCCGAAGCGCGCCTGACCATCCTGCCCGAAGCCATTCTCGCCGCCGTGCGCACCCGCTTCGCCGAGGGCCGCGGCACCGATACCGGCGCCTTCTGGACGCGGGCGGCTTAGAGTCGATCCAAAAGCCAAACGGCAGGAAGTCGCCGAAAGGCGACGCTCAGCATCGGGGATAAGCCAGCAACTCAGGGCTGATTTTGGCCTACCCGAGAACCGAAGATCTGGGCGATCGTTTCCGCTCACTTCGTGGCTTGAAACATTATGCCTTGAGTTTTCTCACGAAGAATCTGGCCAGCTCTTGCTACCCCCTGTTCCGCAGCGGCCAGAAGGAGGGTGCGCAACATGCGCTTAGTCCTAGCGGGCGCGGGGGATTCGCAAACAGCGGGGATGCTTGATACAGGCGTTTGCCTTTCGGCGCCGCAAGCGTGTTAATGGGAGGGCGCAGCAAGGAGACCCCGCCCATGGCCGAGAAATTTGAACGCCACCGTCAGGCCTGGACGACCGATGAGATCCAGAAGCTGCACCTGCTGGCAACCAAGGGCATGAGCCTGAAAGCCATCAGCAAGGCGATGACCCGCAGCGAGGAATCTGTGCAGGCGCGCGCGAAGGTGGACAAGCTGAAGATTTCGAAGATGCGGTGAGGGGGCGGCGGGAGTGGTCGAATGCATGTCTCCTTCTGCGCCCGATGCTGCCGATCGACGTGCCTTCGTCGACCGGAGGAAACTCGCCGACAGGCGACACTAGCTCCAAATCTCGGAGCCAATCGGAACATCCCGTTTCGATAGACCTCGAAAGATCAATTCCCAGCGCGGGACTTTTGGCGCTGGTGTCAGAAATGCCCGCGTGAAGTTAAGCGTCGCCGTGAGCGTGGAGCCATCGGGTCGCTTGATTTCAACCGGGACTTCGGCCGGTCCGTCATAGGCGTCGAGCGTTGGACCGGGCACGACAATCAAGCCTCGCCCGCCGATCTCAAACGTATCTTCAACGGTGAGGATTCGTTGCGTCATGGTGTAACAATAGACGACCGATGCGCCATTCTCAACGTCGCCTTTGGGCCAATTCGCGACACAACGATTAAGGGCGAAGCCCTGATTTCCCCCACCGGGGCAGCCAGCCCCTTCATTCCATTCGCTAAATCGGCTAGGGCCTCCGGCGAAGAGAGAAACTGACCCATGTCCCACGTGATTGAAGCCGCCCGGCGGCGCACCTTTGCCATTATTTCCCACCCTGACGCGGGCAAGACGACCCTGACGGAGAACCTGCTCCTCGCAGGCGGCGCCATCCGGGCTGCCGGTGAAGTTGCCGCGCGGGGCCAGGCCCGGCGCACACGCTCTGACTGGATGAAGATCGAACGCGACCGGGGCATCTCGGTCTCCGCCTCGGTGATGACGTTCGAATTTGACGGCTACATGTTCAACCTGCTGGACACGCCGGGCCACGAAGACTTCTCCGAAGACACCTACCGCACGCTGACTGCCGCCGACTGCGCCGTCATGGTGCTCGACGCCGCCAAAGGCATCGAGCCCCAGACGCTGAAGCTGTTTGAAGTCTGCCGTATGCGGGACATCCCCATCGTCACCTTCATCAACAAGATGGACCGCGAAGCGCTTGAGCCCATCGCGCTGCTCGATGAAGTGCAGGACAAGCTGCAGCTTGACACCGCGCCCCTCTACTGGCCCGCCGCCAGCGGCCAGCGCTTTGCCGGCATGCTGGATCTCGCCAGCAACCAGTTCCTTCAATTCGAACGCCTGCTCGGCGAGCCTGCTCGTATAGGGCCGGCTACGGAGATACCGGGTGACGCGAACAGCCTGAAGGCCAATCTTGACCCCTACGTCTTCGCCGAGATGACAGAAGGCATTGAGATGGCCCGCAGCCTGCTGCCGGAGTTTGACGCGGAAGCGTTTCGCGCGGGCAATATGACGCCGGTCGTCTTCGGCTCGGCGCTGCGCTATTTCGGCGTGGCAGAGCTCCTCCGCACGCTGCACACCTACGCACCCGGCCCCCGGCCTCAGAAGGCGACGAAGAAGGGCGCTGAGGTGTCCATCTCTCCCGATGATCCGTCCGTCAGCGGATTTGTCTTCAAGATCCAGGCGAACATGGACCCCAACCACCGCGACCGCGTGGCCTTCCTGCGCCTCTGCTCGGGCGAGTTCCGGCGCGGCATGCGTCTGAAGACGACCAGCGGCAAACAGCTCAACATCCACAATCCACTGATGTTCATGGCGCAGGACCGCGAAATCGCCGAGACCGCCTATGCGGGCGACGTGATCGGCGTGCCCAACCACGGCCAGCTGCGCGTGGGCGACTCGCTCTCGGAGAATGGCGACATCCAGTTCGGCGGCATCCCGAACTTCGCGCCCGAGCTTCTCCGCCGCGCCCGCGTCAAAGATCCGATGAAAGCCAAACACCTCCGCAAGGCGCTGGAAAGCCTCGCCGAAGAGGGCGTTACCCAGCTCTTCTTGCCCTCGATTGGCTCGGACATGATCGTCGGCGCGGTCGGCCAGCTGCAATTTGAAGTGATGATCGAGCGGATGACGGCCGAGTATAATCTCGAAGTGATGTTCGAGCAGGCGCCCTACAATGTGGCCCGCTGGATGGCGTGCGATGATCCCAAGAAGCTCGAAGAGTTCCTTGACCGGAACAAATCAGCCTCGGGCACAGACCTGGACGGCGCGCCGGTCTTTCTTGCGAAAAATGCGTGGGATGTCGGCTATGCCCAGGAGAAAAACCCGGACATCCGCTTCACGGCGACGAAGGAGCGGGCGCTGGCGTAGCGCCGGTTTCGCCGCCCGCAAGGCCGCCCTGCAACTGGCC
>JBKBRT010000215.1:0-5012 GCA_046291585.1 Hyphomonas sp. | reverse complement strand
GATCGGTATGAAAACTGGTGACATCGACGATGTCGCTCAAGCTGCACCCGGCCGCGTCAAGCACGGCTTGAAGGTTGTCGAACGCCAGCTGCACCTGTTTGGCGAAATCAGGTTCCGGTGAGCCGTCGGGGCGGCTGCCAACCTGACCCGAGATAAAGAGGAGGTCACCCGAGCGGATCGCCGCCGAGTATCCGTGTTGCTCGTAGAGCGCGTGGCGGTCTGCAGGAAAGATGGGTTCGTTGCGCAGCATGTCTGACTCCTGGGCGAAGGCCGCCCTCCGGGGGCTTTTTGATGCAGCGCATATAGGAAGGGTTTCGCGAAATGCGATCAATTCTCGGGCCTGGAACCGTTTGGAGACGGCGGCTGAGGATCAGGCGGAGCGGTCGGGCGCAACACCTGCCGGCATCAGATGGCCGCTGCTCTGAATGCTGCGGCTGAGCGGGCGGCCGGAAGAGGCAAAGAGCGCGCTGACCGATGCCAGATCGCGGCAGGAATTCAGCAGCGCGATCTTCTCGCCTTTGGTAAGAGAGGCGACGTATTCGGCGGCCGACTCGGTCGTCTCGGTTCGGGCACGGGCGATCGCGAGGGGCGCGTGCACTTCATGCCGGTCGAGCGCCCAGTGCGTATCCACAAGGGCGCAGCGGCGCTGCTGCTTCACCTGGTCAAGCAGGAGCGCATAGAGATCACCGGGGCGCAGATCGGCAAACACCTTCTGGGCTTCCTGCGCGGCGGCGAAGGAGGCCGGCAAGACCACTTCGGCGGGTGACACCAGCGCGCCCGCTTTCCGGAGGCCCTGACCGGCAGACTGTTTGGCCGTCCAGTAGGAGAGCGGAACTGACAGGATCAGGCCGATCGTCGCCGGGGCAAGCCAGGCGGCGTAGACCGGCGAAATGATCAGCGCCGCCACCGAGAGAACAACACCGAGCGTCATCGCCGGAGCGCTGTGGCGCAGGGTGGTCAGCAGGGAGTAGCCGTCCTCGGTGCGCTTCTGGGGCGACCAGCCGGAATCCCGCCCGCGGAGCACCGCAATCACGGCGCTGGTCTGGGTGACCATCATGATTGGCGCAATCAGGACCGACAGGAACGTCTCGGTGACCACACCCAGCGTCGTGCGGAAGAGGCCAACCTGCCGGCGCCAGAGCGGGCTGATCAGACCATAGATGAGGCCGTAGATCTTCGGTGCAAAGAGGATGCCCATCGTGACGATGAAGAGGTTCAGCGCGCGCACGGAGTCGATGACCGGCCAGGTGGGGAACAGTGAGAACCCGTCGCCGAAGTAGGACGGGCGCATGAAGCTGTTCTGCAGCGACAGGGCCATACCGACCGTGATGAAGATCAGCCAGAGCGGCGAAGAGAGGTAAGAGAAGATACCCGTGATCAGGTGGAACCGGCTGGTCCAGGCGAGGCCGCGCGTTTTGAGCAGAACGAGCATGTGCTGCATGTTGCCCTGACACCAGCGGCGATCGCGGATCACGAGGTCGATGATCGTCGGCGGGCCCTGCTCAAAGGATCCACTGAGCGCGGGCTTGATTTCCACGTTCCAGCCCGCCCGGCGCAGCAGCGCGGCTTCGACGAAATCATGGCTGAGGATGTGGCCACCGAACGGGGCGCGGCCAGGCAGCTCAGGAAGGCCAGCGGCCTGTGCCAGCGCCTGTACACGGATGATCGCGTTGTGCCCCCAGAAATTACCTTCCTTCTGCGCCCACCAGGCAATGCCATGGCCAAGCACCGGCCCGTAGAGGGCGGCGGCAAATTGCTGGATACGGGCAAAAAGGCTCTCGGCCCCGACGAGCTGAGGGATGGTCTGAATGAGGCCGGTGCGGGGCGCTTCTTCCATCTGGCGGACCAGTTCGAGCAGCGTCTCGCGCTCCATATAGGAGTCGGCGTCATAGACGATCATGTAGTCGTAACGACCGCCCCAGCGGGTGACGAAGTCGCGGATGTTGCCGGACTTGCGGTGATGGTTGATCGTGCGGCGGCGATACCAGACGCGCACATCCGAAGGCGAATGCTGGCGGATACGCTCGAAGGCCGCTTCCTCGGCAAGGGCAACGTCGGGATCGGTGGTGTCGCTGAGGATGAAGCAGTCAAACCGGCCCGGCGCGCCAGACATCATCTGCGCAGTGGCCAGCACGGTGCCGAAGATGTGTTCGACATTCTCGTTATAGATCGGGAAGGCAATGACGGTGCGGGTATTGCGCAGGTCTGGCCCACCTGCCGCACGCGGCGTTTTCGCCAGCGACCCCAGCGCGGAGAAGAAACCCACCGTGGCGTTGATGAACGCGTAGCAGACCCAGACGATATTGATCGCGAAGATCACCAGCAGCGCCCATTCCAGAAGCGTCAGCCCGGACACCGAGAGCACTTCATGCATCTCATAGGTCGCCCAGCCTGTCAGGCCGAGGGAGGCAACAATGAGAAACAGCTTGCGCCAGAGATCAGAGGTCGGACGGCGGCCTGAGGTGCGCACCGGCCCGGCCAGAGACTGGCTGGGCATATCAATCGGAAATTCAGTGGGACGTGCGCGCAGCAAGGTCATTCCTTCCGCCAGCGATAAAGCCAGGTTTCTGTGAGTGGCTTTCCCCCTTTGGTGAGCAGGGCACGAAGCTCCGCCCCATCAATGTTTTGTGCGTCGAGTTCGAAGCTGAGCCGGACATTTCCGGTCTCTGGGTTGGTCTTGATTATGGGATTGAGGATCTTGCCGGCAGAGGTCGAGATATCTGCCTCAACGCCTTCCAGCAGGGCTGCCGGGATATGCTCGTAATCAATCACGAACAGCTGCTGCGACGCGGCGGGCTTCACGCCTGCGAATGTGTTCTTCACCGTGGCCACTTCTGGCACCGCAGAATTGAGCAGGCTCCATTTCATGTCATACGACACGGTATAGGCCGTACCCGCCCGCCAGGCTGATTGGGGGCTCCAGTAAGCAACGATGTTATCATTGTACTCGTTCGCCGTCGGGATTTCGACAAGCGTAAGCCGGCCCTCGCCCCAACCGGTCTTGGGTTGGACCCAGACGGAGGGGCGGTGATGGTAGCCCGCTTCAATATCGGAATATTCCTCAAACGCGCGCTTGCGCTGGACCAGGCCAAAGCCAAGCGGCGGACGATCTGCCAGCACCGATACCTGCAGAGCCCTTGGGTTGAACAGCGGCCGCCAGACCCACTCTCCATTGTACAGCTGGATCGAAAGACCTTCAGAGTCGTGCACCGCCGGCCGGAAGTCGTTCTGGAACTTGCGGATGTCGTGCGGCGAAAAGAAATACATCGAAGTCAACGGCGCAATGCCAACACTCGTCAGTGTCTTGCGCGGGAACAGGGTGGCGGTGACCTGCATCTTTGTTTCCGCGCCCGGTGTCACCGAAAACTCATAGGCCCCGGTGATGCTTTCCCCATCCAGCAATGCATACATACGGACGGTGTCTGAACCCGGTGCAGGTTGCACCAGCCAGAACTCACGGAAATACGGGAACTGCTCCCCTTCCGGCGAAGCGGTGCCGATGGAAATGCCGCGCGCCGAAGCGCCGTAGAGATTGCCGGCGCCGAGCGCGCGGAAGAAACTCGCGCCGCGAAAGCTGATCAGCTCGTCCCATTTGCCGGCAATGTTCAGCGGCGTCACTACGCGGAAGCCGGCAAAGCCAAGCAGCGTTTTGGTTTCATCCGACAACGGAAGATCATAGAAATTGAAATCGTCAGGCGAGTAAGGCCGGGAAACTTCCTTGCCGTCTTCAACGAAGTTCAGGCGGACGGCCTGGTTGAAGAGATAGCCGCGCGGATCGGGAAGGATGCGGAACCGGTCTGACGTTTCCTGCCACAGCGCAGCGTCCTGATGCAGCTGAATACGCCGATAGGCGTCGTAGTCCATCGCGCCGGCTTCCTTGGGAATTGCGGGCGGGGTCTGGTAGGGACGGCTGGCGAGGATCTCGGCCTTGCGGCGCACGTCTTCAAAGTCAAATTCAGGGGTCTGGGGCGGAGCGGGCGCGGCAGAGGGATCTTCCTCAGACGCCGCCAGGGCAGCGGCCGCTTCCGGGCTGAGCGTTTCGACAACCGCCTCTGGCGCCGCCGCCATGACGGGCTCGGCAGATTTGGCCAGATTGATCGCGGGGTTTTCCGGAAGGGTCGCCTTGACCTGGGTTCCGGGTGCAGGGTCGGTCGATGGCGCGCAGGCCGATATCAGAAGCCCGGCCAGGAAAGAGCCGCACACAGTCCTGAATGAGACGCCTGAAAACTGCTTCAAGCCCGTACTCCCTTTAACCATCGCCCGTTTTAAGGCTCCCGACGCCCATTGTTGCGCCGCAGCAAACCCTGCCTTCTCTAACGAATGTGCTGACATTTGGTTGCTGCCGAATTTTGGTGACCGCCCCGAAAGGGCGCATACGGGCAGCGTGTTGAGGGAAAACATGGGGCACGTTGTCAGATGGGAGGGGAACAGGGCCCGTTTTTCATGAGAATGCGGCAAACCGAAGGCGCTTTTGTGACCCGCGCACCCCATGCGTGTCGCATCGCTGTCATGATCAGAATGGCTGCACGGCCGCTCAAAAAGCAGTCAGACACGGGCGTTAACGGGCGTGCGCCCTGGCCGGAACGAGAAAAAAGAGGAGCGCCGCAGGGACAGGCTGGTCTGCGGCGCTCCTGACCGGCGCATCAGCTGACGGGGGCGTCAGGCTGAACACTTCCGGTGTGCTGGTGGCGCTGGGCGAGATTGCCCAGCAGCAGAAGGATCGGGGCCGCGATGAAGATGGAGGACATCGTGGCGATCAGCACCCCGAACACCATGGGCAGGGCAAAGTTTGCCACGGCATTGCCGCCCCAGATGGCCATCGGCAGGATCGCCAGCAGCGTCGTCATCGAGGTGAAGATGCAGCGGGTGAGGACCTGGTTGATGCTGGTGTCGATAATCGCCCGCAGGTCATAGCGCTTGGCCCGGCGCATGTTCTCCCGCATCCGGTCATAGACGACCACCTTGTCGTTCACCGAATAGCCGATGAAGGTCAAAAGCGCCGCGATGGCTGT
>JBKBRT010000214.1:0-5041 GCA_046291585.1 Hyphomonas sp. | reverse complement strand
GTTTTCGATTCCAACGACATCGCATCCTCGCCCGGCATGGCAGGAAGCGACGTCATTGGTCTCGCCCGAACGGTATGATCCGCTCCTTCCGCACCATGGCCTCTCGACCAAGCATGTTGACACGGAAACCCGCCTTTCAGCGGCTGGCTACTCCCCAGATGACGCGCGCTGCCTATCGCGCAACTGATCGAAGCGCAAGCCCGGTGCGCTGGCCGACGTGTCAGAGGCTTGAGGATGTTGCCCCGTACTGTCAGGGAGGTGCTGCAATGATGCAGACGCGCGATAGACTTTCAAATGTAATAATATTACAAAATGATCGATCTTCGATTTGGAATGAGGTGATTGATTTTGAGGTCTCTGGCAGCAAGTGTCCTGATTCTCCTGACTGCGGCGTGTGGAAGCGGTGCGCCTGCTGACACCAATCTAGACGCTGCCGAGCCCCCACCGATGCCGGAAGGCGCCGTATCAGAAACCTTCCAGCGGCCATCTCCCTCCACCTATGTGGACGAGGCCGCCGTAGCGGACGCGCCGGACTCGGGCGGCGCGAACGGGTATTGGGGTGTTGGGGAAGGGGAACCTCTTCCGATTATATGGGAAGACCTGATGCCTGCCGGGTCGGGAGAAGCTCTCGAGCAGGAATATGCCGCGTTCTACAAAGCGCTTGAAGCGCGCTATGCGATACAGGCTCAGGAGCAGGGGCTAGAAGCGATCGAAGAAGGCTCTGATCTTGATTACATGCCCCAGCTAGGCGGCTTCGATACGGTGACGGAGCTCGACGGTATGCTGGTTCGTATTCCCGGCTATGTCGTGCCCTTCGATTTCAATCTCAAGAACAGTCAGTCGACCTTTCTCCTGGCGCCTTACATGGGCGCCTGTATCCATACCCCTCCGCCGCCCCCAAACCAGATCATCCATGTCGAGGCGGATCCTGCCGTGAAGATTGATGACATCTGGGTGGCCTATTGGCTGGAAGGGACGCTGACAGCTCAAAAGCAGGAAACCGATCTGGCGGCCGCGGCCTACACCCTGAAGCTCACACGCATTGAACCATACGGTGCGCCCTGAAAGGCGCGGAAATTTTTCTGACCTGAATATCACCTGTTCTGCGCCTATTAGCCATGAGGGCGAGTGTGCCCCAATGTGGTCCAAGGCTCCGAGAGGCTTGTGGCCGGCGAGGAGAACCTGCCATGTTGAGAGCGCTGATAATAGTCCCGCTTCTGATCATCCCGATATTCTTTTATCTCCTCATCTCGATGACTGCCGGTGAGGGCGGAACCGCTGCGCGACTGCAGGCGAACCTGTTCAGTATGCCAATGATGTCGGGCGGGCGGTGGGCCAGTCACCCGCAAGACGCATATTGCAACGGCGCTCGGCGTGCATGCGATCGAGCATTATCGATGCCGTGTCCGGTTCTTCTCAATCATTGAGCTGGTAAGCGCACTCGAGCAGGAAAAGGTCCAGGGGCAAGTCGGGCCAGATCGCGAACCGCCTGATCCACTCAAGCCTCATGATCCTCGATGAGCTTGGCTGCCTGCCGTTCAGTGCGTCCAGCGGAGCGCTCCTGTTCCATCTGCTTAGCAAACTCTACGAGCGCACCAGTGTCGTGATCACGACCAATCTGAGCTTTAGCGAATGGGCCAGCGTGCTCGGCTATGCGAAAATGACGACCGCGCGGCTCGATCGCCTCACCCATCAATACCACATCCTCAAAACCGGCGATGCCAGCTCCCGGTTTAAGATCAGCTCGGCTCAGAAACCTAAATCGAAAAAGGGGAAGCCATCATCTTGCCCCGTAAATGAAACCCGAAAGATAGCTAGTTCACTATGAAAACGCCGGGGCATTTCTAAGCAGAAATTAACACTGACAGCATGCCGCGATTAGATCAGGTTGTTACGCAGCGCCCGCCGTCGGGTCATGCCATGCTCATTGGGGGGGGTATGATCTGAACGAGCGGGCCTATCTCGTGCGCAACAGTTGGAGCGCAGGGTGGGCCGAGCAGGGCTATTGCTGGATACCCTTCGAAACCATGGATGCGTGTTCGATGGAAGAAGACTTCTGGGCGATCGGCGCAATCGAAGAAGCAAAAGGCTTCAGCTTGATGGGGCCAAGCCTGACAGAGGCGATGCGGGGTGTGGGCGTGTCATCAGACTTGCTGCAGGCGCGGGCACAGAAACTTGACGCGCTCCGCTCCGGCCTGCGCGGACAACCGAGCAGCAATCTGGATGCTGCAAAGCGGGATTTCCGGGATCGCCTGTGCGGTAAGTAACCGCTGTCACCGCGCCTCGCCCGGACCACCAGGAAGATCCGTTACCGCGCCGACATCCAGAACCGGCGAGGCGTCAATGTCGCCGGCGCCCATCAGTGATACCAGCCGCAAAAGCGCCGCGTTGATATACGCCTGCTCCCATTCCGGCAGGCGCGCAAAACGGCTGCCGAATTCTGCCTGAAGCAAATCGGGCGCCCCCGCCAACGTCCGGCGTCCATCCGGGGTGATCTGAACCATCACAGTACGCCGGTCGGCATCCCCGCGGGCGCGCAGGATCAGACCGCGCGCCTGAAGTTTGTCGAGCAGGATGGAAATCGTCGCCTGTTTCAGCCCGGCCGCTCTGGCCAGTTCTCCCGGTTGCGCGCCGCCGCGCCGGGAGAGCTCCTTCAGCACGACCAGCTGGGAGGGCGTCAGACTGGTGTCTCGCGCCAGAGACCGTGAATTGGCTTCCACCGCCTTGAGGATGCGGCGGAGGGAAATCAGCGCCTTCTCAGACGCTTCATGCTTCGAATCAGGGGCGGAGGTCTGGGTGATCATGACCTCCAATCTAGGCGAAATACATTGAAGATCAAATAATTTGATCGACGAACTAATTGTCCGAAGTCGTGGAACTAAAGAGGGTTTTGCGTGTTCTGATGGTGCCTATAACACTGGGTTGGGGTTGACTTTTGTTGCTAAATGGCAATTTGACCGACTAAATAATAATAAATAAGGGAGCCGTCATGCCAGATGAGGCCACCATACTGAGCGGGACAGATATTGTTCCCGAGCGAAGTAAGCCCGCGGGCGCCGCCGACATTCAGATCGGGGCGCCGGGGCCAGAAGACGCTGCAGAAATCCACGCGTTGATCGCGGCGTGCCCGCCGCTGGATACTAACTCGCTGTATGCCAACTTGATCCAGTGCACGCATTTTGCGTCATCCTGCGCTGTGGCGCGACGCGATGGCAAAGTTGTCGCCTGGATCTCAGGGCACCGCCCGCCGGGCAAGGGCGACACCTATTTCCTGTGGCAGGTCGCGGTACACTCCGAGGCGCGCGGCCAATCTCTGCCAAAACGTATGTTGCGGGATATTCTCTCCAGGCCGGCGCAGGTCGGTGTGTCTCGTCTGGAAACGTCAATCACCCGCGCCAACGAGGCGTCCTGGGCCCTGTTTCGCAGCCTTTCTGGCTGGCTCTCGGCACCGCTGCGGGAAGAGCCTTGGTTTGATCGCCAGCGGCATTTCGGGGGTCAGCACGACACCGAATTCCTTGTCACCATCGGCCCATTTGGTGCGCCGAAGGGTTCTGACTGAACCGTCAGCCAACTGCACAAAAAACAAAAAAAGGAGCCCTCCATGGCTTACGAACATACATCTGCCCCTGTGAATATTTTCGAGCGCCGCGAATCCCGCGTGCGCAGCTATTGCCGGTCTTTCCCGGCAGTCTTCACGTCAGCGCGCGGGTCCCACCTGATTGCCGAAGACGGCACCCGCTATATCGACTTCCTCTCGGGTTGTTCGACATTGAACTACGGGCACAACCACCCGGAGATGAAACAGGCTCTGCTCGACTATATCGCGTCGGATGGTGTGGCTCACGGGCTGGACATGCACACCCGCGCGAAGGCTCGTTTTCTCGATACGTTCGAGCGTCATATCCTCAAGCCGCGCGGCATGGATCATCGCGTTCTTTTCCCGGGCCCGACAGGTGCCAACGCCGTTGAAGCGGCTTTGAAAACAGCGCGGAAGGTCACGGGGCGGACGAATGTGATCGCATTCACCAACGGCTTCCATGGAATGACCCTTGGCGCCCTTGCTGCGACCGGAAATTCGGGCAAGCGTGGGGGGGCAGGCGTGCCGCTGACAGGTGTGACGCATGAGGCGTTCGACGGCTATTTCGGGGAAGACACCGACACCGCAGATCAGCTCGACCGCCGCCTGTCCGACCCGTCGTCGGGCCTCGATAAACCTGCCGCCATCATCGTTGAGACCGTGCAGGGCGAGGGCGGACTGAATGTCGCTTCCGATGCTTGGCTGCGCAAGATCGAAAAGATCGCCCGCAAGCATGGCGCCCTCTTCATCATTGATGACATTCAGGCCGGTATTGGCCGCACGAGCGGCTTCTTCAGCTTTGAAAATGCCGGTGTGAAGCCCGATATCGTCACGCTGGCCAAGTCGCTGTCCGGTTTGGGCCTGCCGTTTGCGGTGACTCTGATCCGGCCACAGCATGATCTGTGGAAGCCCGGGGAACATAACGGCACTTTCCGCGGCAACAACCATGCCTTTGTCACAGCCGCCAAGGCGCTTGAGCTCTTCTGGGCTGACGACGCATTCGAGAAAGAAACAGCGCTCAAGTCCGCACGTCTGCGCAGCGGCCTCGAAAAGATCGCTGCCTCGGCTTCCTTTGCGGGGCGCCTGAAGGGCCGGGGCATGATGTCCGGCATCGAGATGGAAAGTGGGGAGATCGCCGCTGAAATCTGCGCGGAGTGCTTTCAAAATGGGCTGATCATCGAGACCAGCGGCAGCCAGGATGAAGTCGTCAAGGTGCTCGCGCCGCTCACGATCAGCGACGCGGATCTTGATGCCGGTTTGAAAATTCTTGCGGATGCGGTGCGCGCTGTCAGCGCGCGTCTTCAGAAATCCGCAGCCTGAAGGAGATGGAACTATGATCGTCAGAGATCTCGCGAAAGCAACGCTCACAGACCGCCGTGTGGACAGCGAAGGATGGTCCTCCGTCCGCCTGCTGTTGAAAGATGATGGAATGGGGTTCTCGTTCCACATCACCACCATCCATGC
>JBKBRT010000213.1:0-5049 GCA_046291585.1 Hyphomonas sp. | reverse complement strand
TCATCGAAAAATCGTTCGGCGCTCCGCGCTCCACGAAAGATGGCGTCACCGTCGCGAAAGAAATCGAACTCGAAGACAAGTTCGAGAACATGGGCGCCCAGTTGCTGCGCGAAGTGGCATCGAAGGCCAATGACACTGCAGGCGATGGCACCACGACCGCTACCGTGCTCGCTCAGGCCATCGTTCGCGAAGGCATGAAGCGCGTCGCCGCCGGCATGAACCCGATGGACCTGAAGCGCGGCATCTCCAAGGCTGTTGCCGAAGTCGTCTCCGACCTCGCTCATCACTCCAAAAAAGTGAAGACGAACGAAGAGATCGCCCAGGTCGGCACCATCTCGGCCAATGGCGAAACTGAAATCGGCGCGATGATCGCTGAAGCCATGGCAAAAGTCGGCAATGAAGGCGTCATCACGGTTGAAGAAGCCAAAGCGGCCGAAACCGAACTCGATGTCGTAGAAGGCATGCAGTTCGACCGCGGCTATATCAGCCCCTACTTCATCACCAACCCGGACAAGATGATCGTCGAACTCGACGACGTTCTGATCCTGCTCCACGAGTCGAAGCTATCGAGCCTCCAGCCACTGCTCCCGATCCTCGAATCGGTTGTCCAGTCGCAGAAGCCACTCCTCATCATCGCTGAAGACGTCGATGGCGAAGCCCTGGCAACTCTGGTGGTCAACAAGCTGCGTGGCGGCCTGAAAATAGCTGCTGTGAAAGCTCCTGGCTTCGGCGATCGCCGCAAAGCCATGCTGCAGGATCTCGCAGTCCTCACCGGTGGCCAGGTCATTTCCGAAGACCTCGGCATCAAGCTTGAAAACGTCGGCATGGAAATGCTCGGTAAAGCCAAGCGCGTGTCCATCGACAAGGACAACACCACCATCGTTGATGGCGGCGGCAAGAAGAAAGAGATCGAAGCGCGCGTTTCGCAGATCCGCAAGCAGATCGACGACACCTCTTCCGACTATGACCGCGAGAAGCTCCAGGAGCGTCTCGCTAAACTGGCCGGCGGTGTTGCCGTTATCAAAGTCGGCGGCGCAACCGAAGTCGAAGTGAAAGAGCGTAAGGACCGCGTCGACGACGCCCTGAACGCAACCCGCGCGGCTGTCGAAGAAGGCATCGTGCCAGGCGGCGGCGTTGCCCTGCTTCGTTCGTCCAAGAACATCGACGTGGTTGGCCTTAACGACGACGAAAAAGCCGGCATCGACATCGTCCGCAAGGCGCTCGAAGCTCCGATCCGTCAGATCGCAGAGAACGCAGGCGTTGAAGGTTCGGTGGTCGTCAACACGATCCTGAACAACAAGTCGCGCTCCTACGGCTTCAATGCTCAGACTGAAGAGTATGGCGATCTTGTCGCCATGGGCGTTATCGACCCGGTGAAGGTTGTTCGCTCGGCTCTCCAGAATGCGGCATCGATCGCCAGCCTGCTGATCACGACGGAAGCCGGCATTGCCGAAGCACCGAAGAAAGACTCCGGCGGCGGCGGTGGCATGCCCGGCGGTATGGGCGGCATGGGTGGTATGGACTTCTAAGTCCAGCCTCTCGCTCTCCAGCGAAACTCTCAGCAGCCCTCCGGAGCGATCCGGGGGGCTGTTTCCTTTGGGTCATGATTGCCGCGCCGCCCGTCCCTTCGTAGCATTCCGCAAAACAATACCTGCGGAGGAAACGATGGATTGGAATTTCGGTGACATGCTGGATGCGGTCGGCGATGCGCTCGGCCCGAATGACCCGGCGCTGATCCATGGTGATCGCAAGATTATGTGGCCCGAGATGATGGCCCGCTCCAACCGCATGGCGCGCGCCCTTCATGCCCTCGGCGCCAAACCTGGAGACAAGGCGGGCTTTTACCTCCGCAATCAGCCAGAATACATGGAGGCGCTTGCTGCCTGCTTCAAAGCGCGCCTCGCCCATGTGAATGTGAACTACCGCTATCGTGATGATGAGCTGGTCTACATTTTCGACAACTCAGATGCGACGGTGGTGTTCTTCGATTTCGAATTTGCTGCAGAGGTCGAACGTGTCCGCGCGCGCTTGGCGAAGGTGATCGCCTGGGTGCAGATTGGTGGCGGCGAGATACTTCCTTTTGCCCATGACTATGAAAAACTGGCGTCTGAAGGCGATGCTTCGAAACTGAACATTCCTCGTTCGGGCGACGATCTCCTGCTGCTTTATACCGGCGGCACCACAGGCATGCCCAAAGGCGTGATGTGGACCCACGCCATCTGGCGGGAGGCGGGCATGGAAGGCGTTCGGAAGATGGGCGGCCCGGTACCTGAGAATCTGGATGAGCATGTTCAGAATGCGCTGACCGTCGGCAAATTCTCCCGGCAGATCCCCGTCTGTCCATTGATGCACGGCACCGGCCTGTTCACAGCCATGGGCGCCATGTTGAATGGCGGCGCGATCGTGACGCTGACTGAAAAGCGCAAGTTTGATCCCGTGAACCTCTGGGACACGGTCCATGCGAATGGCGTGACCAGTATGGCCATT
This sequence comes from Hyphomonas sp., assembly GCA_046291585.1. GTDB lineage: Bacteria > Pseudomonadota > Alphaproteobacteria > Caulobacterales > Hyphomonadaceae > Hyphomonas. Next base: position 2,562 of record JBKBRT010000213.1, on the reverse strand, counting down.
GTCGGGGACGCCTTTGCCAAGCCGATGCTGCAAACTCTGGATGAGAACCCCGGCCGCTGGAACCTCTCCAGTATGCTTGCCATCATTTCCTCGGGTGTCATGTGGAGCGCCGAGGTCAAGCAGGGCCTTCTGCGGCATATGCCTCAAGTTGCCCTGACCGATAGTTTCGGGGCCTCTGAGGCGGTAGGCTTTGGTTCATCCATCACCACGGCAGACGCAGGCACCAAGACATCCAAGTTTGAAATCGGGCCTAGCTGCAAGGTATTCACGGAGGATGGGCGCGAGGTTCTGCCAGGAAGTGGCGAACCGGGCTACATTGCGCGGGGCGGCGCTGTTCCGCTGGGATATTACAAAGACCCCGAGAAAACCGAGAAGACCTACAAGGTCTATGACGGCGTGCGCTACGCTGTTCCCGGCGACTGGTGCACCGTGGAAGCCGATGGCAGCATCACCCTGCTCGGCCGAGGCTCAAACTGCATCAACACAGCAGGCGAAAAGGTTTACCCCGAAGAGGTCGAAGAAGCGCTGAAATCACACGCGTCGGTCAGCGACGCACTCGTTGTGGGCGTACCGGATGACAAATGGGGACAGGCTGTTACTGCAGTCGTATCGCTGAATGCTCCGGCAACCGAAGACGAATTGCGCGCGTTCGTGCAGTCACAGATCGCCCGCTACAAGGCCCCCAAGCGTATCCTTATCAAAGACAATCTCGGACGCGCGCCCAATGGCAAAGCCGACTACAAATCGATCAAGGCCTTTGCGTTGCAGGAACTTGGTATCCCCGGCTGACATGCGGTGAGCCGGACTACTCCGCCTTGCGGCGCACGGTGCGGAACACCGCACTGGCCCGCGCTGCCAGGCCGCCGTCTTCCTTGACGATTCTGGCGCTGACATGGATGAACTCTCCGTCAACCGCCGAAACTTCCGGATGGGCCTCGATCCATTCGCCTTCGCGGGCAATTTCCATGAACTCGAGCGTCAGCCGGATCGTAACCGACATCTTGCCGGTCGCGCTCCAGACAGCCCAGGCAAGCGCGCTGTCTGCGAACGCCGACATCATCCCGCCATGCAGAAATCCCATCCCGTTGCAGTGACGGTCCAGGATCCATAGTCCGGTACGGATGTCGCCGGGCGTGATCGCGCGATAGCTCGGTCCATTGTGAAGTGTGAACTTCCCGCGCGATGGCGTAGGCGCAAACCCTGCACGCGGCTCCTGCGCCGCTGTTTCGCTATCAGCCACCGCTGTTTCCAAAGATTGGGTGGATCACCGTATCGCCCGGCTCGATGCCGAGCTCCTTGGCGCGGCCGCCGGGGATTTCCAGAACAGCCCGCACCGGCACGCCCGGTCCAATGGAGCGAAGTGATCCGGGCTGCGTATTGCGCGCAATCGTGATCACGCGGCCGTCTTCCAGAATGAACAACATGTCGAGCGAGATGAGCGTGTTTTTCATCCACATGCTGGCCTGACGGGTGACGCCGAAGTCAAACAGCATTCCGGCATCTGGCGCGAGCGATTCGCGGAACATGAGACCTTGCTGGATCTCCTCCGGTGTCATTGCCAGTTCCACGGTAAAGTCGTGGGTTTCATCGCCAGACTGCACGCTGAGCGGCGATGTCTCGAGCTGAGCCAAAGCGGCCTGAACAAGCAGGAACGCGGCGAATACGAAAGAAAGGATGAAGCGCATCATGCCGCTGGTTTATCGAGGCCTTTTGCGGGCGGCAAGCGCCGAGCGCGGTTCTAGCGAAGTGGCTTTACGATTGAGACGTGTTCGCCCTTGGCTCCAACCTCAATCACGACGTCAATACGCGTGCCCGGTTCGATCTCCTCGTAGCCGGCCTTCCGGAAGGCAACAGCGTGAACGAAGACGTCAATGTCCTGTCCATCCCGCAGAACGAAGCCATAGCCCCGCGCCCGGTTGAACCATTTCAGGGTAACGGTTTCGTAGTCAGGCCGCAGGCCCTGCTCTTGGGCCACCACCGCGCGCGGGCGTTCCATTTCGATTATGTGGGCAGTCTGCCAGCCCCGTTCCCGCCGAACGGCGTCACAGACAATTTTGGCGCCTTCATCGGCATAATTCTCGCCATAATCCCGAAGGCAGGAGATGTGGATCAGCACATCTCCGCTCAGCTCCGGTTCCGACGCGGATTCGGCGACAATGAATCCGTAGCCCTTGGCACTGTCGAACCATTTGATACGGCCGATCACGCGCACGGCGGGTTCGCTTGCGGTCTCTTCCGTTTCGGTTTTGGCGGCAATCTTCGTCATCAACCCAAATTCCCCAACTGGGAAATCTAGAGCCTGCTGAAACGCTTGTCACCCGATCTTAACCCACAAACGGGGTCAGAAATTACAGAAGCGTCCAGAAAATGACCAGTGCGGGGGAAGTCTGGTGGCAGTCCCTAGGGGAGTCGAACCCCTCTTTTCAGGTTGAAAACCTGACGTCCTAACCGATAGACGAAGGGACCGCACCGGCTTGAGATCCGGGCATATAGCGGGTGAATTCCCACACCGCAACCCGTTTCCAACGCTGTTTTGCAGAAGATTCACAGCATTGCGACATC
>JBKBRT010000212.1:0-5069 GCA_046291585.1 Hyphomonas sp. | reverse complement strand
GGTGTATCAGGTCGTGGTGAAAGCCACGCTTCGGCCAGGGGTGGGATTTCCATGAAATTCGATCTAACTGGCCCGCAATTCATGAGGAGATCGGCATGGCGCGCACTGCATTTCTGGGCCTGGGGGTCATGGGCTTCCATATGGCGGGCCACCTCGCCCGGGCGGGCCATCAGGTCACCGTCTGGAACCGCTCCCCGGAGAAATCCGCCGCCTGGACGAGTGTTCACCGCGGCGAAGCGGCCAAAGACCCGGCCTCAGCCGTCTTCGGCGCCGAATATGTCCTGATGTGTCTGGGCGATGACCCGGACGTGCGCGCCGTGTTCGACGCCTTCGAGCCGAGCCTTGGCGCGGGGATGACCGTCATCGACCACACCACCGCTTCGGCCGCGCTCGCCTGCGACCTCGCCGAGCGCTGCCGCGCCAAAGGCGCCCACTTCATCGACGCGCCGGTTTCGGGAGGCGAGGCCGGCGCCATCAATGGCAAGCTCACCATCATGTGCGGCGGGGAGGAGGCCCCCTTCGCCGCCGCTGAGCCGGTCATGAGCGCGTTTGCCCGTGCCATCACCCTGATCGGCCCCAGCGGCGCCGGTCAGCTCGCCAAATCGGTCAATCAGATCTGCATCGCCGGCATCGTCCAGGGCCTCGCCGAAGGCCTCCACTTTGCTGAGAAGGCCGGGCTCGACGCGGAGAAAGTCATCGCCGCCATCTCCGGCGGCGCGGCCCAGAGCTGGCAGATGGAAAACCGCTGGAAAACCATGACCGAGGGCAAATTCGATTTCGGCTTCGCGGTTGACTGGATGCGCAAGGATCTTCGCATCACCCTCGACGCCGCCCGCGACAATGGCGCGAGCCTCCCGCTCACCGCGCAGGTGGATCAATACTACGCCGACGTGCAGGCCATGGGCGGCCATCGCTGGGACACATCCAGCCTCATCGTCCGCCTCAAACGGAAGCCGGACTGATGGGTATCTGCCGCGTCGACATTCATCTGCCCGCCGATGATGCTGCCTTTGAAACCGCCATACGGATCGTCAAGGCGGCAGACCCGATCGACTATGTCGTTCTCCAGCCTGAGCAGACCGACCGCCGCCTTATCCAGGTGATCATGCGCGATGGCCCGGTCCAGGCGTTGATCGACAATCTCCAGTCACTCCTTGAAGACCGCTCCGGCTGGCGCCTGACCGTTGCTGAACTTGACGTGACCCTCCCCAAACTGCCGGCGCCGAAAAATGAGAAGAAGCGGGCAAGCTCCCAGCACACCCGGGAAGAACTCTACGTTCAGGTCTCCAGCGATGCGAAGCTCAACTGGGACTATCTCGTCATGGTCGCCCTATCCACCATCGTGGCCGCCATCGGCCTGGTGTCGGATGGCGTCGCCGCCGTCATCGGCGCCATGGTGATCGCGCCGCTGCTGGGGCCGATCATGGGGCTCGCCATGGGCGCCGCGCTCGGCGAAGCAGCCCTCATCCGGCGCGGCCTCCTCAGCTTCAATGCCGGTATCGCGCTGGCCATCCTGATTTCGCTGGCGCTGGCTTTTGTCATGCCGCCCGACTTTGAAAGCCGGGAGCTAATGTCGCGCGCGCAGGTGCGCCTCGACGGGCTGGCGCTTGCCATGGCGGCGGGCGGGGCCGCAGCGCTGTCGGTGACACGCGGCACGTCTTCGGCGCTGGTCGGTGTCATGGTGGCCGCCGCGCTTCTGCCACCGGCTTCAGCGGTCGGCCTCTTTGCCGGTTATGGGGAGGGCACGCTAGCCCTCCGGGCGGCGCTGCTCCTCAGCCTCAACGTGGCAGCGCTGCTGCTCTCGGCGCTGATCGTGTTCCGCGTACGCAAGATCCGTCCACGGACATGGATCGCGCAGAAGCACGCCGCCCGCGCTGTCTGGATCAATGCAATCTTGTCCGGCTTGTTTCTGCTGGTCTGCGGGGTGCTGATCGTGATGCTGGAACTCGGCCAGGCGGTGGATATCGGCAACTGACAGGCCGCCCTGCCGCACCCCGGGGCCGCACCCCGGGTTTACATCTCGGGTGAAGCCCCTACCTTGTAAGTGAGCCCTATCCTTCAGGCACTGAGAGCCCCATGGCGCGCGCCGTATCTGCGTGCCTTCGATTCCCCAACCTCTGAACAAGATTGGATTTTCCCCCATGACCCAAGTAAAAAACGGCGACACCGTCCACATCCACTATACCGGCACCCTGAGCGACGGCACCCCCTTCGACAGCTCGCAGGGCCGCGAACCGCTGGCCTTTGAAGTGGGCACCGGTCAGATCATTTCCGGCCTCGACGCGGCCATTCCCGGCATGGCCGTCGGCGAGAAGAAAACTGTGAAAGTGCCCTGCGACGAAGCTTACGGCCCGATCAACCCCGACATGCGCCAGGACGTTCCGCGCAGCGACATTCCGCCGGAAATTCCCGTCGAAGTCGGCACTCGTCTCCAGATGCAGACCCAATCCGGCCAGCCCGTCCCGGTCGTCGTCGTCGCCGCCGACGACAAGACCATCACGCTGGACGCCAACCACCCGCTCGCCGGCCAGGACCTGACCTTCGACATCGAACTGGTTGCCATTAAAGAAGCTGCCTGACGCGCTCTTCCTGCCTTCGTCACCCTCGATGCGCGTCAGCGCATCTGAGGGCCCATCTCCCGATTTAAGCGTGTGCGCATGAGTTTTTCGCAGGAAATGGGCGCTCAGACGGCCATTGGCCATCGAGCGTGACGAATAGGGAGGAGGTTGGCTTACGCCCTCAGCCGCCCAACTTCTCCGCCGCGCGTTCCGCAAAATACGTGATCACACCCGCAGCGCCCGCGCGCTTGAAGCTCATCAGCGTTTCCATCATCACGCGGTCGCCGTCGATCCAGCCATTCTGGGCGGCCGCCATAATCTGCGCGTATTCGCCCGACACCTGATAGGCCAGCGTCGGCACGCCGAATGTGGTCGACACCCGGTGCACAATGTCCAGATACGGAAGACCGGGCTTCACCATCACCATGTCCGCGCCTTCGGCGAGATCCAGCGCCACTTCGCGCAGCGCTTCATCGGAATTTGCCGGGTCCTGCTGATAGGTTTTCTTGTCACCCTTCAGCGCCGCCGCCGAGCCGATGGCTTCGCGATAGGGCCCATAAAACCCGCTGGCATATTTGGCTGCATAAGCGAGGATCATCGCATTCGTGAAGCCTTCTTCCTCGAAGGCATAGCGGATCGCGCCGATGCGCCCGTCCATCATGTCGGACGGGGCCACCACATCGGCGCCCGCGCCCACATGCACCAGCGCCTGTTCCACCAGCCGCTCCACCGTCGCGTCATTCGGGATCGTGCCATCTTCGTCCAGCAGGCCGTCATGGCCATGCGACGTATACGCATCAAGCGCCACATCGGTGATCAGGCCCACCTCCGGCGCGGCATCCTTCATGGCTTTCAGCGCGCGCGGCACAAGGCCATCGGGGGAGAGCGCGCCGGTGCCTTCGTCGTCCTTGCCTTCGGGCCCAATGTAGGGAAACAGCGCGATTGCCGGAATGCCGAGCGCCTTGGCGCGCTTGGCGGCCAGCGCGGCCTCTGCCACGCTGAGCCGGTCAACGCCGGGCAGGGAGGCGACAGGCACGCGCCCCTCGCCATCATGCACGAACACCGCCCAGACAAGGTCTGCCGGGGTGAGGACATTTTCTGCCACAAGGCTGCGCGCCCAGGGGGCCTGGCGCAGGCGGCGCATACGGGTTCCGGGAAAGGACTGGGGAAATTGGGTCATGACCTGACTTTTAACGTGAAACCTTCGCCCCTCACAACCATCCCAATCGCCGCGCCATGAAACAGCGGTCCCGAACATTCAGCCCATTGTCATCCTGGATCGACTCGATCTCGATCATCCACTTTTCCATCTTCTTCCGGGGCAGCTCGCGGAAGCCGTTTTTCCGGTAGAAGGGCCCGTTCCAGGGCGGGTCGCGGAAGGTCGACAGCACCACGCGTTTCAGGCCCCGGTCCTTGGCCTCCAGCATCACGCGCCCGATCAGCGCTGCCCCCAGCCCTTTGCGGCCCTGGGAAGGGTCCACGCTGATCTGGTCAAGATAAAGGTTCCCCACCCGTACCGAAGTCAGCACGAACCCGGCGATCACGCCCTTGTCGCTGCGCGCCACATGCAGATGCCCTGTGCGCATCGCGTCGCGCAGCACCGCCTCGGGCACGTGATCTTTGAGCTGCGCCTCGCTCAGCATTCCGGTGCCCGCAAACAGCTGGCCCGCCGCCAGATCAATCGCGATCAGGGCGGGAATTTCCTCAGCTGCAGCGCCGGTAATCACATACCCGGCAGGAGGGCGTCGGATTGACATGGTCAAAACCTCAAACGACAAGCGGCCCAAAGACTTAAGCCAATCCGGGAGCCCCGCCAATGAGCCTCATCTTCTCAGCAGAACAAGAGATGATCCGCGACATGGCCGCCAAATTCGCCGCCGACAAGCTCGCCCCGCATTCCGAGGCGTGGGACCGCGACAGCCATTTCCCCGTCGATGTTATCCGCTCGACCGCAGAACTCGGCTTTGCCGGCATCTATGTCAAAGAAGATGTCGGCGGCTCGGGGCTGACCCGGACGGACGCGGCCCTGATCTTCGAGCAGCTCTCCTATGGCGACGTCTCCACCGCCGCCTTCATCTCCATCCACAATATGGCCAGCTGGATGATCGACGTGTTCGGGTCAGAGGAGCAGCGCGCCGCCTGGGTGCCCCGCCTCACCTCGATGGAGCTCATCGCCTCCTACTGCCTCACCGAGCCGGGCGCAGGCTCCGACGCCGCGAGCCTCAAGACCAAGGCCGTGAAAGACGGCGACGACTACGTCATCACCGGCACCAAACAGTTCATCTCCGGCGCAGGCACTTCGGATGTCTACGTCCTCATGGCGCGCACATCAGAGGATGGCGCCAAGGGCGTGTCCGCCTTCATCATCGAGAAGGATACGCCCGGTCTCTCCTTCGGCGCCAATGAGCGCAAGATGGGCTGGAAGTCCCAGCCGACCCGGCAGGTCATTCTGGATAGCGTGCGCGTTTCGGCTGCCAACCGCATCGGCGAAGAAGGTCACGGCTTCCGCTT
>JBKBRT010000211.1:0-5176 GCA_046291585.1 Hyphomonas sp. | reverse complement strand
CCGCCGCCCGAAGTCATCGAGATGGCAACGAACAGGCCGGTCACGATCACGCCGAGCAGCATCGCGCCGACCGAAGCCAGCGCTGCGCCCGAACCCCCGATGAGGATGATCACACCGAACAGGATAATCGGCGAAAGCACCGGAAGCAGCGACGGAATGATCATTTCCTTGATCGCCGCCTTGGTCAGCATGTCCACGGCGCGGCCGTAATCAGGCTTCTCCGTGCCCTGCATGATGCCCGGCTTTTCCCGGAACTGGCGGCGGACCTCTTCCACAACGGCCTGCGCCGCGCGGCCCACAGCCATCATCGACATACCGCCGAAGAGGAATGGCAACAGGCCGCCGAACAGCAGGCCCACCACGACATACGGATTGGCAATCGAGAAATCGACCGTGACATTATAGAAGAAAGAGCCCTCCACCGCGCGCGCGGTGAAGTAATTCAGATCTTCCGCATACGCCGCAAACAACACCAGCGCGCCCAGACCGGCTGAGCCGATCGCATAGCCCTTGGTGACCGCCTTGGTCGTGTTGCCGACAGCGTCCAGCGCGTCGGTGGTGGCACGCACCTCAGAGGGCAGCTCGGCCATTTCGGCAATACCCCCGGCATTGTCCGTCACCGGACCGAATGCGTCGAGCGCCACGATCATCCCGGCCAGCGCCAGCATCGTCGTGGTAGCAATCGCAATGCCGTAAAGGCCTGCGAGGTTATAGGTCAGCAGGATGCCGCCAATGATCGTCAGCGCCGGCAGGGCAGTCGCCTCCAGCGAGACAGCCAGACCCTGGATGACGTTGGTGCCATGACCGGACTCCGAAGCTTTCGCGATGGAGCGCACCGGACGATACTTCGTCTCGGTGTAGTAGGCCGTGATGACAACGATCAGCAGGGTGACAAACAGTCCGACCACGCCGCAGGCAAACAGGTGCCAGCCGGTAATCTGGGCAGGTTCCCCGGTGGCCGGATCGACCAGACCGAGCAGCGCGCCAGCGCCCTCCAGCGTGCCGCCGAGACCACCCGGAAGAACGGTCTGGATGGCAATAGCAAGGCCGCCGATAGACAGCACGCCCGTCACATTGAGCGCCTTGTAGAGGGCGCCCATGACATTGGTGGAGCCCTTGGACAGGGTGGCAAAGAAAGATCCGATGATAGAGGTGACGATACACACGGCGCCAATGGCGAGCGGCAGCATCATGATTTCGCTGATATAGGGCGTGGCGGCAAAGTAGATCCCGCCGAGCACCATCGTGGCCACCAGGGTCACCGCATAGGTCTCGAAGAGGTCAGCGGCCATACCGGCGCAGTCGCCGACATTGTCGCCGACGTTATCGGCGATGGTTGCCGGGTTACGCGGATCGTCCTCGGGGATGCCGGCTTCAACCTTGCCGACCATGTCGCCGCCCACATCTGCGCCCTTGGTGAAGATACCCCCGCCCAGACGCGCAAAGATCGAGATGAGCGAGGCGCCAAAGCCCAGCGACACCAGCGAGTCGATGATTTCCCGTTTCTGGCCTTCGTCGGTCAGGCTGAGGCCCATCGGGCCGGTCAGCAGGCCGTAATAGCCGACGATCCCGATCAGCGCGAGGCCAACCACGAGCATGCCCGTGACGGCGCCGGACTTGAACGCCATCTTGAGGCCTTCGTTCAGACCCTGGCGGGAAGCTTCGGTCGTGCGCACATTCGCGCGCACCGACACCAGCATGCCGATATAGCCCGCGGCGCCCGAAAGGACGGCGCCGATGAGGAAGCCCAGCGCTGCTTTCCAGGTGAGCAGAACCACGAGCACAATCGCGACCAAGACGCCGACAATGGCAATCGTGCGATACTGGCGCTTCAGATAGGCGTTTGCGCCTTCCTGGATGGCCACAGCGATTTCCAGCATGCGGGCATTGCCCGCAGGGGCCTTCATGATCGATTGGATCTGAACCCAACCGTATAGGACAGAGAGTATACCTGCACCAAGTGCGAGGGTGTACCATGTCATGGGCATTCCTCCTTACTTTCCCCGAGAAAACTCAGCCGGATTGATTCCGGTCTGGTCCTTTTTTTCTTCTTAGACCGACTTGCCTGCCAGCCGCGCCGGAAGCGCGCAAGATTCATCGCTTCAGGCGCGAGCGGCAGGGCCACCAGCCCGGCCATGCTCGAAGGCGAGTGTTTCAGGGAGGTTAACCGGCTTTCCGTCATGCGTGGCGCGCAGGCCGGCCCCGTCCACCAGACGCCCGATCCGCGTAACCCGAAACGCCGAATCCTGAATGAAACCAGCCGCTTGAGGATCGGCGGCAAAGAGGAGCTGATAGTCATCGCCCCAACTCGCCAGATCGAGCATTTCTTCCACGCTGTCGGCCCCGCCCGCAAATGGCACACGGTCGAGCTCGATCTGCGCCCCCACACCGCTCGCCGCGGCTAGACTCACCAGGTCACCCAGCAGCCCGTCTGAGATATCCATCGCCGCGCTGGCATGGCTTGCAAGCAGCCGCGCCGCGCCCAAGGGAGGCAGCTCCGGCGCCTGAAGCGCGCTCAGCCAGCGCGCCGCGCCAAGACCTTGCGTTTTCCACAGATAGCCCCGCCGCGCCGCGCCGATCTCCCCGGTCACCCAGACATCATCGCCGGGCCTTCCCCCGCCCCGCCGGACCGGTCGGGCGCCGAGGCACTCACCCGTCAGGGTCAGCGACAGGAAGAGCCCGCCGGGTGTCGACACGGTGTCGCCGCCGGCCAGAAGGATGTCCCAGCTGTCCAGTTCTGTCCCCAAACTGTCCGCAAATGTCCGGATTTGTCCCGGATCGCGCCCCTCGCGGGGCCATCCGAGCGTCAGAAGCGCCTCTCTGGGGACCGCGCCAGAGCCCAGAATATCCGACACATTCACCCGCACCAACTTGCGCGCGACGGTCTCAATCGGATCGTCTGCAAAGAAGTGCACGCCTTCCACCATCGCGTCCACCGTCGCGATGAGAGGCCCGTAACCCTTTGAAAGTTCAGCGGTATCGTCGCTGAGCCCGGCTGCGCCCGGCGCCTTGGCCAGCGGCGCGAAATACTGGCGTATCCAGTCCTTCTCGGCCATCTACCGGCCCTTACAGGCCCTCGCGGCCAATGGCATAGAACCGCTCCCGCCGTTGCGCCCGCAGCTCCGCCGGAGACATGCCTTCCAGCTCCTGAAGCACCGCGTCAATCGCCTTGGCCGCCGACGCCATTGCCCGTTGCGGATCCCGGTGTGCCCCGCCGACAGGCTCCTTGACGATGCCATCAACGATCTTGTGACGCAGCAGTTCGGGCGCCGTGATGCCCATCGCCTCGGCGGCATCCTTCGCCTTGGTCGGATCGCGGTAGAGAATCGACGCACACCCTTCCGGCGAGATGACTGAATAGATGGCATACTCCATCATCAGAACGCGGTTGGCCGCCGCAATGCCGATAGCGCCGCCCGACATGCCTTCGCCGATGATCAGCGTCACAAACGGCACGCCCAGCGACAGCCCGCGCTGGGTGCCCCGCGCGATGGCCTCGGCCTGGCCACGCTCTTCCCCGCCTTTGCCGGGATATGCGCCTGCGGTATCGGGAAACGACAGGACCGGCAGATTGAACTTCTCGGCCAGATCCATCAGACGAACGGCCTTCCGGTAGCCTTCCGGGTGGGCCATGCCGAAATTGTGCTTCAGGCGCTTCTCGGTTGTGCGGCCCTTCTCATGGCCGATCAGGACCACCGAGCGCCCCTTGAACCGGGCCATTCCGCCGATAATGGCCTCGTCATTGCCAAACACCCGGTCGCCCGCCAGCTCCTCGAAATCCTCGAAGATGGTGCGGATGAAATCCGACAGGTGCGGCCGGTCCGGATGGCGCGCCACCTGCGTGATCCGCCACGCATTCAGCTCCGAATAGATCTGTTTGAGCTGTTTGACCGACTTGGTCTTCAGCTTTGCCAGCTCATCGCTGATCAACGGGCCGTCCTTGCGGGCGGCGAGCGCTTCGAGCTCCGCGATCTTCGCGTCCAGCTCCGCAATCGGTTTTTCGAATTCGAGATAGGTTGCCATGGCCGTCTAACTAGCAATCCCGTTTGGCTTCGCCTAGCGGCTTTTCACCCAAGCGTCGTCATCAACATGACCACCGCCGGGAGGATCAGAACCCCCAGAAGAACCGGAAAAACAAATATAATCAAAGGCAAAGTCATCTTTGCCGGTAACGCCATAGCCTTTTCCTCGGCCATGAGAATCCGCCGCTGACGCATGTCTGCCGAGAAAACCCGCAAAGTTTGCCCCAGAGACGTGCCCATTTCCTCGGCCTGACGCAGCATTGTGGCGAGCGATCCGGCCTCTTCGATTCCCATCCGGTCCGCAAATGCCCGCCACGCCATCTTGCGTGACTTGCCCGCCCGCAGTTCCAGGGAGAGCGTCCGCATATGCCCTGCGATGATCGGATGGCGCAGCTCCAGCTCCTCCCCGACCCGCTGCACGGAGGCGTCAAGGCTGAGCCCGGCCTCCACGCAGGCTACCATCAGATCCATCATGTCGGGAAAGCCGCTGGAACAGGCCTGCTTGCGCTGGGCAATGCGGCTATCAAGATATTTCCCCGGCGCTGCCAGCCCGGCCAGCACCAGAATGATCGACGCCAGAACCGGCACATATTTGGGATAGTCCTGCAGATAAGGCAGGGCAAAGAACAGGCCCACCTGCGGGATCACGACACAGACAAACCGCGCGAAGAAATAGCGCGGCACAGCCTTCGGCCCGGTATAGCCCGCAAGGTTCAGCTTCGCCCGCGCCGCGCTCACCTCCGCGCCATCGGTCGGCGCCGCATTATCGGCGATGCCCATGACCGCCTTGCCCAGCCGGCTCTCATTCCGTTTCGGCTCGGCCGTCACAGTGCCCGGACGGCGTGTCAGGCGCCGCTCAATGTCGCCGGCATCCTGACGGCTGCGCACGAACGAAATAATAACCGGCAGCGCCAGAAGCAGTGCCAGAAATCCGAGCACGACAGGGATCACGGGACCAGAAGAGAGCAGCGCCGGCATTCGTCCGTCTCCTTACATCTTGAAATTGATCATACGGTTCATGACCAGATTGCCAATGCCCATCCAGACGAGAAGCCCGGCAAAGCTGTATTGGATCAGCGGTTCGTGGATCACATTCCCGTAGAATTCCGGACGCAGCATGTGGATAGCTGCCATCACGACAAATGGCGCAGACG
>JBKBRT010000012.1:0-27542 GCA_046291585.1 Hyphomonas sp. | reverse complement strand
AGCCGGTCCATCGGCTTGCCGGAGGCAAGATCGCCGAGCACGTCTTCGATCGCCGAAAGCTGGTCGTCCGTTTCCTCATACGGGAAGCGGGCGGCAAACTCTTCATACAGCCCCTGCCCGCTCTGCACGGCGTCCGCCCGCTTGAGTTCGCGGGCCGCGGCAACCTGCATGAGCTCGGCCGCCATCTCGAGGATGCGCTTCTTGGCTTTTGCCTTGCGCGTCTGCCAGCCCGCGCCGCCGAGGCGATCAAGCTGGCTCTCGGACTCTTCAGAGCCATAGCGGCTGATGAGATCGATATTCTCTACCGGGATGAAAATCATGTCGCCGCCGGCATATTCCAGCTGCAGACAGTCATGCGGCGCGCCGGTCACTTCCAGCGTCTTGAGGCCGATATATTTGCCGACGCCATGATCTATATGCACGACGAGATCGCCGGGCGTCAGCGAGGTCGCGTCGGTAATGAAGCTCGCGGATTTGCGCTTGCGGCGGGGCGCGGCGAGGCGGTCACCCAGAACATCCGCCTCGGAAATCATCGCCAGGCCCGGCAGGCTGAAGCCTTCCTCCAGCGGAACTTCGGCGACTGTGAAATCGGTTTTCTTTGCCGCGTCGAGCGAGTGAACCTGCGTCAGCGCTGTCAGGCCGTGATCGCTCAGCACATTGATCAGCCGGTCGGCCGATCCGGTTGACCAGGCCGCAAACACCACAGGCTTGCCGCTCGCATAGAGGGCGCGGGCATGGGCGATCACGGTCTCGAAGATGTTCTCGTCCGTCCTCTGACGTTCGGGCGCAAAGTCCCGCCCCCGGCGCCCGCCCATGTCGAAGGCGTTTGGCGAAGGCTCACCCGGTGAGAACCTTACAACCGCGTTGGTCGCGAGATGATTGTCGAGTTCTTCCAGCTCCATGTAGAGCCGGCCCGGCGGCAGAACGCGCGCCTTGCGAATGTCGCCGCCGCCTGCCTCCAGGCGCGCAGCGTAATAATCGGCCGCCTGGGCCAGGCGCTCATGCGCCGCTTCGCTGGCCAGGTGGCTGAGCCCGAACAACGCGCCCGCCCCCACATAATCAAACAGCGTGTCGACCTGCTTGTGGAAGAGCGGCAACCACGATTCCACGCCCTGCCGTCGGATAGAGGCCCGCGCGGCTTCATACATCTGGTCGCCCGAGGGCGGGCCGAAAGTTTCCAGGAACCGGTCGCGAAAAGCGGCCAGCACATTGTCGTTGAACAGGATCTCGCTGACCGGCGCGAAGGTGACTGCCTCGGCCTTTCCGGTGGAGCGCTGGGTCTCTGTGTCGAAGGTGCGGATGGTCTCAAGCACGTCTCCGAAGAAATCGAGCCGGAAGGGCTCCCCGGCGGTCGGGGGGAAGATGTCGATGATGCCCCCGCGTACGGCATACTCGCCCTGCTCGCGCACAGTGCCCGATCGCACGTAGCCATTGAAGGCCAGGTATTCGGTGAGGTCATTGGCCTTCACCGTCTCGCCTGCGCGGATCGACAGTGAGGCTTTTCTCAGCGTCTCGACCGGGGCCGAGCGTTGGACGAGCGCGCCCGCCGTCGTGACGATCAGCAGCGGCCCTTGTGATTTCTCATAGCGCGAGATCCGGGCCAGGCCCGCGCAGCGTCGCGCGGCCACCGCCGGCGTCGGGCTGATCCGGTCGTAGGGCAGAACGTCCCAGCCCGGCAGGTCCACCTGCTCCAGCCGCGGCGCCGCAAACAGCGCCATCCGCCGCGCTGCCTGCGCCAGCCGGTCATCGCGCGCCACATAAACGCCGATCCCGCCGCGCTTGAGCAGCGCCTCGCAGAAAACGATCAGGTCGGCGCCAAACGGCGCCCCGGCAAAAGCGGTGGGGCCGCTTGAGGATGAAAGGACATCAGCGGGTGTCATGGCGGTCTCTGTTTTGGGCGGCTGAGCCCTTGATGGTCACCCGCCGCGAGCGGCGTAGCGGAAGCCGATCAGCTGGTCCAGCACCGGGCCCTTATGTTTGTCAGGCACCGGCTCCTGCCCCACGAGCCAGGCAAAGATCTCCCAGTCGGGAACATCCAGCAGGCGCTCAAACTCGTCGAGCCCGTCCTGATCCATCGAACTGAGGGTTTCGTCGGCAAAGCTGCCCATCAGAAGGTCGAGCTCCCGGAACCCCCGGCGCCAGGCGCGGAATTTCAGCTTGCTGCGGCGGGTATCGTCCATGAGCGTTCGGGTCCTTCTCGGGTCCACCAGAAACTCCAACGCCGTTGGAGTTTTTTTGGAGTTTTTGCCGCCTCGTTGGAGGAACGGTTGGAGTTTTTTCAGGCCTTTATCCACGGGATAGGCCCGTCGCTACCCAACTAGTTTCGGGAGGCCCCGAAGGCAATTGAGACGCGGCAGATTGTTCCCCGGCGCCTGCCCGCCTAAACTCGCCCCAAGATGCGAGACGAGCGACTCTTTCCGCTGTTTGCCGGCCTTGAGACGCTGTCCGGCGTCGGCCCCAAACTGACGCCCCTGCTGCAGAAGCTGGTGGGTGGGAGCACTGTATGGGACCTCGTCCTCCACCTGCCCGACCGCTGGCTGGACCGGCGCGTCCGGGCGAGCTTTGCCGAAACCGTGGCGGGAGAGATCGTCACCGTCAAAGGCGAGGTCCACGCCTACCACCAACCCTTCAACGACAAATCCCCGCATCGCGTCCAACTGGTTGATTCTACTGGCTTTCTGACGCTCGCCTTCTTCCGGGCTGATCCGCGTTGGATGAAATCCCAGTTCCCGATCGGGGAAACCCGGATCGTCTCCGGCAAGGTGGAAGAGTATCGCGGCGAGCGCCAGATCACCCATCCCGACTTCATCATAGACCCCGCCAAGGGTGAGGCCCCGCCAGCCGTCGAGCCGATCTACGCGCTTTCGGCGGGCCTCACGAACCGCCGTGTCCACACTCTGGCCCTGCAGGCGCTCGGCCTTGTGCCTGATGATTTGCCCGAATGGGCAGATCGACACCTGGTCGACCAGAAAAACTGGCCTGCTTTCAAGGAGGCCCTTGGCTGGCTCCACGCCCCGCCCGCCTATGACGAAGACCGCTTCGCCTTGGCGCGAGAACGTCTGGCCTATGATGAGGCGCTGGCCCGCGAGTCGGCCTTTGCCCTCGCCCAGGCTGCCCGGCGCCTGCGCCCGGCCCCGTTGATCAAGGCGCCCCCCAGCGCGGTGAACCGCCTGATCGACGCACTGCCCTATCGCCCCACCGGCGCCCAGATGCGCGCGGCGGCCGATATCAGCTCAGACATGGCGCGCGGCTATCCCATGCGCCGCCTGCTGCAGGGCGATGTGGGCTCCGGCAAGACCCTGGTGGCGGCGTTTGCAGCCGTTGAAGCCGCCGCCGCGGGCTTCCAGTCCGCCTTCATGGCGCCCACCGAAGTGCTCGCCCGCCAGCAATATGACACGCTCGATACTCTGCTCTCGCCGCTTGGCTATACGGTTACCGCCCTCTCCGGCCGGGACCGGGGCAGCGCGCGTGAGGGCACCTTGATGGGCCTCGCCGACGGCTCGATCCAGATCGTGGCCGGCACCCATGCCCTGTTCCAGGAAACGGTTTCCTTCCGCAATCTCGGCCTGATCATCGTCGATGAGCAGCACCGCTTTGGCGTGTCGGACCGGATGCGCCTGGCCGGCAAGTCGGAGAACCCGCACATGCTGGTGATGAGCGCCACGCCCATCCCGCGGACGCTGGCGCAGGCGGTTCACGGCGATCTGGATGTATCCATCCTGGATGAAAAGCCGCCGGGCCGGAAACCGGTCGAGACCCGAGCCGTGCCTGATTCGCGGCTGGAAGACGTGATCGAAGCCATCGGCCGCGCGCTGAAACGCGGCGAGCGCGCCTTCTGGGTCTGCCCGCGCGTTGATATTGAGGACGACGATTCCTCATCGGTCGTGCGTCATGCCGCCCTTGAGGAGGAGTTGGGCGTGAAAGCCGGCC
Source organism: Hyphomonas sp. (assembly GCA_046291585.1). Taxonomy (GTDB): domain Bacteria; phylum Pseudomonadota; class Alphaproteobacteria; order Caulobacterales; family Hyphomonadaceae; genus Hyphomonas. Next base: position 23,612 of record JBKBRT010000012.1, on the reverse strand, counting down.
TCGTCCATGGGCGCCTGAAACCCTCGGAAAAAGATGCGGCGCTGGAAGACTTCCGGACCGGGCGCACCCGCATTCTCGTCGCCACCACGGTAATCGAGGTGGGCGTGGATGTGCCCGAAGCGACCATTATGGTGATCGAACGCGCGGAGGGCTTTGGCCTCGCCCAGCTTCACCAGCTGCGCGGCCGGGTGGGCCGCGGCGACAAGCCCTCCTTCTGCTTGCTGCTCTATCGCCCACCCCTGGGAGAAACAGCCCGCGAACGGCTCGACACCCTGCGGCGCACCGAAGACGGCTTTGAAATTGCCGAGGCCGATTTCCGTCTGCGCGGCGCAGGCGACGTTCTCGGGGTCCGCCAGGCAGGGATGACAGACTATCGGATCATTGATCTGGCCAAGCACAGCGCCTTGCTGGCGATTGCCCGGAAAGACGCCGAATCGGTTCTGGCAGGCGATCCGGAACGCCGGGGAGATCGCTGGCAATCTCTGCGCCTTGCCCGCGAACTGCTGACACCGCGCGTGGCGCAGGGGGCCGAGAGCGGCTCCTGAGACTGAGGTTACCTGGAAGGGTCGCTGTTCTGTGCAGGGGGCTGGCCGGACAAGGGATAGTCTGGAACCACGAGGCCGCCCGAGAAGATGATCTTCGCGCCCTCCTCCATACTCATGTTCAGCCGGATGAGTTTGGTCTCGGCGACATAGAGCAAAAATCCTGACGTGGGATTGGGCGTCGTTGGCACGAATATGCCGACATAATTTTCGCCAAGCCGCTGCCGCATTTCGCCTTTCACGGCGCCCGCCACGAAGCCGATCACCCAGCTGCCTTCGCGAGGATATTCGACCATCGCAATTTCTTTGTATTGGCCCGCGGTGTTGCTCTGAAAGACGTCCCGGATCTGTTTGAACACCGAATAGACCGACCGGACGATCGGAACCCGCGTCAAAACCCGGTCTGTCAGGTCAACGACGAATTTGCCGAGGAAATTTGTCGCCACCGCGCCCACAAGCGTCAGGAACACGACAAGAATGATCAGGCCGAAGCCGGGCACTGCATAATCGAGATACGTTTCCGGGCGCAGGCTCGCCGGCAACAGCGGCACCACGAAGCTGTCGATAAGGTTGATCAGAAATTCGAGGATCACGAATGTGGCCACGATCGGCAGCGCAATCAGCATGCCGGCGACAAAGCGTGCACGCAGCCAGGCCAACGGTCCCTGCTTGGCGGCAGGGGCAACCACTACGATGCCATAATCGGGCTTTTCATTCTCTGACATTATCTGACCCTATGACGCTGCGGCCTTCCTCAGCGTTACCGCTTGGCGCGCATCTTCTTCCGCGCAATTGTGGCGAAGATGGGAACCGTAACCGATATTGAAAAGGCCCTGAGTGATTGGGCCACCACGCATTATGGCACAGGCGCGACCGTTGCCGGTCTGCGCCGCCTTTCCGGCGGCGCAAGCCAGGAAACATGGGCGTTTGAAGTAGAAGCGGGCGCGCAGAGCGAGGCCCTGATTCTCCGGCGAGCACCCGGCGGCACAGCGGCCGCGCGCAGCTCTGAGGCAATCACCCTGGCCACCGAGGCGGCATTGCTCGCCACGACCGACAAAGCAGGCGTGCGTGTGCCCGGCGTCCGGCATGTGTCGCCGCCCGGATCTGCCTTGGGTGAAGCGTTCGTGATGAAGCGGGTTGAGGGCGAAACGCTCGGCCGCAAGATTCTGCGCGATGAGGAATACGCCACTGCCCGCACCCGGCTTACCCGCGATTGCGGCGAGGCATTGGCCGGCATCCATTCTGTTCCCCTGGAAGGCCTTCCGGAACTACCCCTCAGCATGGGCCGCGACCAACTCGACAAATACGAAACCATCTATCGGAATTTCGATCTGCCCCGCCCTGTATTTGAGCTCGCTTTCGCCTGGCTCAAAGCGAATGAGCCTGAGCCTGCAGCGCCGGTGCTGGTGCATGGCGACTTTCGCCTCGGGAACCTGATCGTCGATCAGAACGGGCTCGGCGCGGTACTCGACTGGGAATTGGCACATATTGGCGACCCCCGCGAGGACATCGCCTGGGTGTGTGTGAATTCCTGGCGCTTTGGCCAGACCGAAAACCGGGTCGGCGGCTTCGGACAGCTGGACGAAATGCTGGACGCGTACGCGCAGGCCGGCGGCGCAAAATTCCGCCCCGCCGACATCGACTGGTGGGAGATGCTCGGCAGCCTGAAATGGGGCGTGATGTGCATGATCATGTATTCGGCCTTCAAGACAGGCGCTGACCGCAGCGTCGAACGCGCAGCCATTGGCCGGCGCGTCTCGGAAAACGAAATTGACCTGATCAACCTGTTTGAGGGAATTGGCCGCCATGCATGACGCACCCTCTGCCAAGGAGCTTGTCGAGGCGGTGAAATCCTTCATCGACAATACCGCGATGACCCAGCTGACCGGCCATGCGGCCTTTCATGCCCGCGTTGCCTCCAACGCGCTCGCCACAGTGCTGCGCGAAATGGAGCAGCGCCCGGCCGCCGAAGCGCGAGAACGCGAGCGTCTACAGGCGCTTCTGCGCTCGGAAGAAACAGATGTGGGCGTATTGAACCAGACCTTGTGTGAGGAAATACGGGCCGGGCGGGTTGACCTCACGACCCCAAGCCTGTTGACCCACCTAAAATCGACCACAATTGACCAATTGTCTGTCGACCAGCCGGGCTATTCGGGACTTCGAACCGCAGCCCGCTAAAGTGCGAGGAAGCGATGAATAAGTTTGTCCTGATTGGCTTGGGCGCCGGTGTACTGGTTGCCGGAGGGATCGCTGCCTGGATGCTGTCGTCCCCCCCGGAGCCGGAACCGGTTCCGCTGGATCCCTATGATTACAGCCTGAACGAAAGCTGGGATACCAAACCCGCGGAGCAGCCCCCCGCGGTCTGGCTCGATGGCTGGGCAATTGACGTTATTCAGCTGACAGCCGACACGCGCCGCAAACCTGAGGAGATTGCGGCCGCGCTCAGTGTGATTGGCCCGGTCTACGCGCCCAAACTGCGCGCACCCAACTTCGCAGAGGACGCCGCAAACGCGCTGCAGGAATATATCGAAACCAGCAACAACGGCCGCGCCTTCGTCATCGCCAGCAACCAGCCGCTCCCCGCGAGCGCCGTGCCGGTGATCAACGCTGACGCCATGCTCCGCGCGCGCTTTGGCGGCGTCTTATTGCTCGAAGGCCAGGAAACAGCCTTTGCGCCCGGCGTGAACCCGGCCAGCGTCTGCTCTGACAGGTTTGGCGCAGGCGAAATCTGCGCCGCGCCCGTCGCAATCAAACGCTATGATGGCGAATGGATGATCGATGAAGAAGGCCCGGCCGGCGAGGCGGTTCTGGACGGCTTTGCCGACTGGCTGGACGGCAGCGCGCCCAAGCTGGCTGAACCACTGGGCGATCTGGAAGAAGTCGAGATCATCGACATTCGCCGCCCGGGCCAGACAGACTAGGCCGTTTTGGCGGCAGGCTGGTTTTCCGGCGCCGCCCGCTGAAAGGGCTCAAGTGCCCGGCAAGCGGCGTCGACGTCCACAAGCCTTGGGAAAGCGCCCAACTCCACCTTGAACCGGCGCGCATTGGCCATCTGCGGAATCAGCGCGATTTCGGCCAGGCCGGGCGCGTCAGCGAACAGAAAATCCTGACCCGCTGATGCTTGCGCCATGTCTTCAAGTGCACGGAACCCTCTGACAATCCATTCGCCATACCAGCGGGCAATCGCCGCTTCATCCGCGCCAAATTCCGAGCGGAGATAAGCCAGAGGGCTGAGATTGTTGAGCGGGTGGATGTCGCAGGCAATCACATCGGCAAAGGCCCGCACCTGCAGCCGCGCCCAAGGATCTTTGGGCAGCAGCGCCGGGCCGGGCAGCACCTCTTCAATCCACTCCAGAATTGCCATGGACTGGCCTGAAATACGTCCGCCCACATCAAGGGAGGGCACCCGCATCTGAGGGTTCAGCTGGCGATACTCCTCGGTCAGCTGCTCATCCACGCCGCCGAGGATATTGATCGGCACAAGGCTGTAATCAGCGCCTTTCAGATTGAGCGCAATGCGCACCCGGTAGGCAGCTGAGGAGCGCCAGTAATCATAGAGGCGGATCATGCAAGGTCTTCCAGTTCCAGAATGGCGAGGATAGTTTCCCGCGCGAGGCGGCATTCATCGGCAAAGGCCGGATCAGCAAAGTCTGCCGGGGACAGACGGTCACGATACGTGCGGCGGATGGCGGCCTGCAGCTCATCAATCAGTTCTTCGTCAAGCAGAACACCGCCATGGCATTCAGCAAGCTCGTCTTCCGTCATCACCACGCGCAGACGCAGGCAGGCAGGGCCGCCGCCGTTGCGCATCGATTGGCGAACGTCGACATATTCGACGCGCCCTATCGGCCCATTGCCGGAGACCATCTGATCGCAGAACCGGCGCGCGGTCGCGGTTTCCTGCACTTCGACCGGCGCGACGAGGACGAGCCTGTCTTCGCCCGGGAACTGAAGCAGCTGAGAGTTGAACAGATATGACCGGATCGCGTCTTCCAGGGGAACATCCGCCTGCGGAACCATGACCGGCTTCAAATCGAACAGGCCATCTGCGGCGCGGCGCAGCGCTTCTATTGTGCCTGCTGTATCCTCAAACGCCGCCTCGTGGAAGAACAGCGTATCGAGCGCGCCAACACAGACAACGTCATTATGGAACGCGCCCGCATCAATGGCGCGTTTAGACTGGCGCGCGAACACGGCGCGCGCCGGATCGAGGCCATGCGCCCGCGCCACGGACTCCGCTGCAAGGCGCGTCTGGCGTGCCGGAAATCCTGCGGATGTCTCCCCCGCCTCACGCCCATATATAAACAGCTCAACACCCTGCGCGCCATGTTCTGCACACAAACGAACATGGTTGGCGGCGCCCTCATCCGAAAAATCCGGATGCGACGGCAGCGCCCCATGAACCGCAAACCGCTGATCGCCCGAAAATATGGAAATCAGCATCGTTGTGGTGTCGGGGTGTTCAAGACTCCGGTGCAGCATGGTCGACAGGTTGGCGACTGTGAAATGCAGCAGACCGTCGCCGGTATCGGCGGACGGCGAAACTGTCGCTGCGTTCGCGGTCCACATGCTGCTTGCGGAATAGGCCGCTTTCAGAAGTCGGGGCGCTTGTTTCGCGGCGGCTTCAATGATGTTGACGTCCGTTCCTGTAAAACCTGCCGACACAAGAATATCAAAGTTGGGCCGGGGCAAGGGCGGCAGAACGCCCTGAACGAGGCCCGCCCGCACCAGCAAACGCATCTTCTCGAGCCCCTGCACGGCTGCCTCACGGGGATTGGAAATGTCGCCGGCATTTTTTGAACTGGCGAGGTTGCCATCTGACAGGCCGCCATAATTGTGGCTTGGCCCGATCAGCCCATCAAAATTGACTTCTACAGCGATGGTCATGCTTCAGCCTCGATGATCCAGGCGGCCGCCTTCAGGCGGGTGCGCCCGTCTTCGCCTGTCAGGGATTTCAGTTTTTCGACAACAGCACTTTTGACCGCCGCCGGATCTATGCCCTGCTCTGCGATGGCCCGCGACAAGGGGCCCATTTCGAGCATGAAGTCTGCGCTTTCATCAGCAGACACGCCCGGCAATGCCAATTCACCATCCCAAGGCGTGACCGAGATGTTCGACCATCCGCTTTCCATCAGCACACGTCTTACATAATCTGAATCCCCGAAAGCGAAAGGACCGGGGGTTCCCGGTGGCGGCGGCGCGGGAGGGATTTTGAGCAGATGCATTGCCGCCTGAAGCGGAACCAGTGCCCACGGATTTTCCGGCAAAGGCCGCCAACAGGCAAAGCGCAGTTTCCCCTTGGGTTTCACACTGGCCCGGATGTTTGAAAATGCCGGTACCGGATCAGCAAAAAACATCACGCCAAACCTTGAAATCACAAGATCAGCAGGCTCTGCAGATTTCCAGATCGCCGCATCGGCGACTACAAATTCGATGCCCGCGCCAACGGCCACAGACCTCTGTCGCGCAAGCTCAATCAGGGCGGTTGAAACATCTACGCCGGTCACGGTAACGTTTACGGCGCTGGATGCGAGGTTCAGCGACAGCGCTCCGGCGCCGCAGCCGATATCGATCACGGATTGGCCCGGACTCGGCATGACAGAGGCGATGATGGCGTCCACGAAAGGCGCCAGCATGACGTCCATACGGTCTGCGTCCCCAACCCATTTTTGCCCTGCAGGGCCGTTCCAGTATTCGATCTGTGAGGTGTTATCCATTTTTTTCTCCCTCAGGACGGAAAGCCCGGCGCTGTCATTCTTGTTGCCTTCGGCGCCAGCTGACTGGCTTGCGGCCAGGCGCAATAATCGGCTGCATAGTATGCGCCCGGACGGAAATTGCCTGACAGGCCCGGTCCACCAAAGGGCATCGCGCCACTGGCGCCGGCCGTTGGCCGGTTTCTGTTGAGAACCCCTGCCCGCATCTCGCTATAGGCCCGCTCCCAAAGCTGATCATCATCGCAAACCAGGCCGCCGGAGAGACCATATTTTGAAGCATTGGCGCGAGAGATGGCCTCATCGAAGCTACTCACGCGACAGATCTGAATGAGTGGACCGAAAAGCTCCTTATCCGGAACATCACGGGCGCCAGTCACGTCGACGACGCCGGGTGAAACAAATCCGGTGCCGGGCTCACCGGAACACAGGGGCAGAAGCGATGAAGCCCCCCTTGACAGCAGGCTGTCGTAAAATTCGACCGCCTGCGACGCGGCTCTGGAAGAGACGAGCGGTCCCATGAAAATGTCCGGTTCGTTCCAGGCGCCTATCAGAATATCCTTTGCCCGGGCGATGATCGCCTCAATCACGCGGTCACCGAATGCGCCGTCGGGGAGGATCAGCCGGCGCGCACATGAACAGCGTTGACCTGTTGTGAGATATGCCGACTGCGCGGCGATGTCTGCCGCCGCTTCGACATCGGAAGGCTCCCAGATTATCAGCGGATTGTTGCCGCCCATCTCAAGCGCAAGAATCACATCCGGGCGGCCGGCGAAATGTTTGTGGAAGAACACGCCTGTGGCTGCTGATCCGGTGAACAGCAATCCATTGATCGGTTGATCAATCAATGCTGCGCCCGTTTCGCGCCCGCCATGGACAACATTCAGACATCCCTCTGGCAGGCCAGCGGCCTCAAACGCATCCACCATCAGCGCCGCGACGGATGGCGCTAGTTCGGAAGGTTTGAACACGCAGGTATTGCCCGCCAGAAGGGCCGGAACGATGTGCCCGTTGGGCAGATGGCCGGGAAAATTGAAGGGTCCGAATACGGCCATGACGCCGTGGGGCCGGTGGGTCAGTCGGGATTTTCCAAACGCGGCAGGCTCATCCCGCTCCCCAGCGCGCTCCTTCAGGGCCGCGATCGAGACGGCAATCTTGGCCTTCATGGTGGCCGCTTCGCCTTGCGAATCCCAGAGCGCCTTGCCCATGTCCCGGCTGATTGCTTCAGCAATTGCGGAGGCGCGCTTTCCCAGCTCATCCGCATACCGCTCAAGGACGGCGATACGCTCAGAGACCGAGGTTCGAGCCCAGCCGGGAAATGCTTTATGCGCAGAAGCGACAGCGTCTGCGACATCCGCAGAACTCGCAGAATGCCCCTGCCAGGTGAGTTCACCGGTGGCCGGACAATGTTTGGCGAAAGCTGCGCCCTGGCCCGCGCGCCAGATTCCGCTGATATAAACGCCATGGTTCATCATTTGCTCCGTACCCAGATCCGAGCGGGCATGCCAGGCTTCAGATGTAACGCCTCCAGCACATCGGATGAAACCACGAGGCCACTGTCCCCCCGGCGGACAAATTTCCCGAGAGAGACGCGGAAGTCCGGCAATCGGTTGCTCGACAGCATACCCTGGCGGGCATCCTTATCACCTTCGACCTCTCCGGCCTCGACGGTTACCAGCCGGCTTTCCTGAATTGTGCGGATATGGCGCCGCTGCGCCGCCACGAGCGGGCCTCCGTCGAAGATGTCGACGGTCCGGTCAAACTCAAACCCTTCCCATTGCAGAAGCTTGTAGGCGCCGACGCCTTCAGAATGACACCGGCCAATCACTTCGCGCGCCTCCGCAGGCAACAGGTCGACATAGACGGGATAGCGCGGCATCAGGTCAACAATGAACTGATTGTCCGTGATCGCCGACAGGCGGTCAGCTTCGGCAAAATCCATGCGGAAGAAATGTCGGCCCAGACACTCCCAGAAAGGCGACACGCCCGTGTCGTCCACTACGCCTCGGAGCTCAGCGAGCACATGGTCGCTGAAGCGTTCCGGCGCGGCCGCCATCAGCAGGTATCGTGATTGCGCGGCAAGCCGGCCCGCGCCGCCTCCCCTGTGATCGGGCTTGAGAAACAGCGTGCCAACTTCCGTATAACCCACATATTCGTTCGTCAGGACCAGCGCGTCCATATCGAACCGAAGGTTTCCTGCCGCATGGCTCGCCTGCGCCAGTGTGATGATACGGTAATTGAAGAATGGCTGGTCGATCCCCGTCCCCGCCTTCACCGCAGAGCAGCCTACGACCTGTCCGGTCGCCAGATGCTCCATCATCATCAAATACTTCCCGTACTGAAGATTCTTTTGCCGGCCATGAAATGCGCGTTCAGACTGTTCCAGGCGCCCCGTGAGGATTGGCTCATCAACCGGCAGGCTGGTAAATCCGGGACCGGACAATTCCGCCAGTTCCGTCAAGGCTCCGAGGTCATCGAGCCTTGACGGGCGCATCACATACTCAATCGCCATTTCACTGTCCCATCAGGTCCTTGATGCGTTTCCCATCCATGCGGCCATCGGCCAGCCGGTTCAGGATCAGCGCCGAGAGCGTTGCCCGCTCCGCGAAGCTGTCGACAATGACAAACTCTTCGTTGGAGTGGATCCGACCGCCCCGGACGCCCAGCGTGTCGACATTCGGAACACCGGCAGCAAATATGTTATTGCCCTCACACACACCGCCCGTATCCACGAATTCAAGATCCAGCCCGATGGCGCGGCCTGTCGCATGCACCGCTTCAAACAGCGCCTGCTGGGCAGTGTTGCGCGGTTTGGGCGGGCGATAAAATCCGCCATGCAGATGGCCATGGATTCCGTTTCGGGCAGTGGCCCGCGCAAAGAGGCGCTCGACCTGCTGGGCGGCCCAGGCTGACGCATCTGCATCAGGGGCGCGCGCGCCAAAGCGCACAACCGCAAGATCCGGCACAATGTTGACCGGGCTTCCGCCCTCGATCGCACCGACATTGAACGTGACACCCTCGCGCTGGCCATTGAGACCTTCCAGGCCCACGACCAGCTCTGCAGCGGCCTCCAGGGCGCTGCGGCCCTCTTCCTTGGCGCGGCCAGCGTGCGCAGCCCGGCCGTGGAGCACGATATCGAACACCGCCGATCCTTTGCGCCCGCCCGACATCGCGCCGGTCTCCATCGCCGGCTCATAGGTCATGCCGATCAGTGCGCCTGAGCGAGCCGCGTCGGTCAGCGCGCCGGAACTGGCAAAGTTGCCGATTTCTTCATCGGGCGTGATGACAATCCGGTAGCCAAGGCGATCCCTGAAAGGCCCCGCCTCAAACGCCTTGAGCGCTTCGAGCATCAAGCTGAGGCCACCCTTCATGTCTGCCATGCCAGGCCCGTTGATCTGACCGTTCTCGAGATCGCGGATGGTCTCAAAAGTGCCTGGGGGAAAGACCGTGTCATAGTGACCGGACATGACGACCTGAATGGGCGCTTGGGGTCGAGATGTGACCTGAACGATCGGGCCAGTATGCATTTCGGACACGCGGCCGTCGGAGCCGACCGTCTCAAAACCCGGACCTTCGACGAGCAGAACCTCGCCATCCAGGGCGGAGAAGGCATCAGCGAGTTTTGGGGCGAGCGTTTTGAGCCCCTCAATATTGTAACTGCCGGTGTTGATGGAGGACCAGGTGCGCGTCCGCGTGACCATGTCCAGAGCGGCGGCGGCGAGGCGCTCGCGAGCGGCCCCGTCTTCGCGTGTAAGTGAGCTGAGTTCGATCATAGCCCTTGGTTTCACAGCTGGAGGCACCCGGCAAGCCTCCGCCCTTCCCCGGCGAAAACAAAAACGGCCCAGCTTTCGCCGGGCCGTTTCTTTTTAAGTATCAGTCGTTCTTACTGAACGATGATCGTGACTTCCGAGCGGCGGTTCAGCGGCTCGCGAACGCCATCAAGCGTGGCTTTTGCGAGAGCTGTTTCACCGCGACCGTCTTTCGAGATCAGCGTGTTGGCGATGCCGCGCTCAGTGAGAGCAGCTGCAACCACGTCAGCGCGGCGAACCGACAGACGTTGGTTGTAGTCGGGGTTACCCGAAGTATCGGTGTGACCAACGATCGTCACCGAACCTGCAGCACACCCTTCAACCGAACGGATGTTGGCGACAGCTTGGTCGATAACAGCCGCAGCCTGGCTCGTCACGTCCGAACGATCCCACTCGAAGTACACAACGAACTCTTGGCTGAGAGCAGAACACTGCTGTGCCAGCGGAGGCGTCGTCTCTTCAGGCGGAGGCGGCGGAGGCGGCGGAGGCGGCGGAGGAGGCGGTGGTGGTGGCGGCGGGGGTGGCGGCGGAGGCGGCGCAGGAGGCGCTGCGAAAGAATAACGCAGACCCAGAGTTGCCGTGTGATCCTGATAGTCGACATCGTAGCTGGTGCCACCATGCTTACCATCGAAGTTCAGATCCTCGACCGTGAAGTACTTATAGCCGACGTCCATGGTCAGGCGCTCGCTCAGCTTGAAGCCGAGGCCGAGCAGGCCCTGATAGGCAATGCCGGTTGCCTTGTCGGAGAAACCGTTCAGAGCGTGGGTATTGTCGCCAACAGTGAGGACACGGTTTGATGCTTTTGCATCAACGCGTGCGCCACCGACGCCAACGCCGATGTAAGGAACGATCGTGCCGCCTTTGTTGAAGTCATACAGACCGTTGATCATCAGATCAGTAACGGTTGCGTGACCGCTTGGTGCGGCAGTGCCCGTGCTGATGCCGGCAACGCCGTTCGGGACATCAAGGTCGCCGCCACGTTGGCCCAGAGCGCCTTCAAGGCGGAGCCCGTTTGCGAAACCGTAGCCCAAGCCAAGGCTCAGACCGAGATTTTCATCAACGCTCGAAGTGTCAACGATGGTGTTGTTGACGTTCGTAGCAGCATCATGGTCGAGACGGCCATCGAAGCTGTATTGCGCGTCAGCGCGCGAATACCAGCCATCTTCGGCGTGCGCAGTCGCGCCAACAGTCGCGAAAGCGGCCGCGGCGGTCGCGCACAACAGAGTTTTCTTCATACTCAATCCCCTTTTGTGTGCCGAATGACGGGATTGCCCTCGGCCGCAGGTTCATAGCGATAATTAAACCGCATGCTTTGGTGTTAAACGTTTTTTCCGCCGTCCGCGAGCATTATTCACCCTAATGACCCCGTTTGCAGTGGAAATTTCCGGTCACCGAGGCCCTTTTGCAACAGGTCCCGGAGGCTGAAAAACAACGCTTTATGAACGTGTGTTGAACAGCAATCTACAAACGTCCGTGATCGGTCCTTGGTTCCAAGCCGAGTACATTATTTTGCCTTTTTATGGCGAATTCCACAGGCTGCGTCGTCAAATGGGCCAGAAACGACCCAAAATCTCACTTTGCCGAGAATCACCAACTGTTTTGAAAACGCCGCCGCTCGGCGAGGGTTCCAGGCAAGCTCAACGGCCAAACGACCACTGAAGTTGACCCAAGCAGGGAGCCCGTCTGGCGAATCAGTGCAATTTCCACCGAAGGGTGATACTGATTGCGCTCATGAGTATTGAGGAATACGCCAGCTGCGATCTCAATTGGGATCTGACGGGCTGAGGGGAGAAACTGGTACCGCCTCCCCGGTTTGAACGGGGGACCTCTAGATCCACAATCTAGCGCTCTAACCAACTGAGCTAAGGCGGCATCCGTTCGGGCGGCATACAGCCACCCGAAAAGCGTTTCAAGCGGCGAACAAGGTGCTGGCGCACCTGCCTCGCCAAAAAGATATCAGATTTTCACAACCTGATCGAATTCCAGATCAACCGGGGTGCCCCGGCCAAAGATCGACACGGTCACCTTCAGGCGGCCATGTGCCTCGTCGATTTCCTCGACGGCGCCTTCAAAGCCCTGGAACGGACCATCATTGACCTGAACCTGCTCGCCGATCTCAAAGCTGACCTTCGGACGCGGACGCTCTGCCGACGGGTCAACAGACTTGCCGAGAATGCGGTCAACTTCGCGCTGGCGAACCGGCAAGGGTTTCTTGCCGCCTTCAGCCCCGAGGAAGCCTGAAACTTTCGGCGTATCCTTGACGAGGTGGTAGATATCGTCGGTCAGCTGAGCCTTCATCAGGACGTAGCCGGGGAAAAAGCGCTTTTCGACGGTCTTTTTCTTGCCCCGCGCGACTTCGACGACTTCTTCAGTCGGCACTTCAATTTCTTCGATCAGGTGCAGGAGGCCTTTGCGTTCCGCTTGCTCGCGGATCGTTGCGGCCACCTTCTTTTCGAAGTTGGAATAGGCGTGGACAATGTACCACTTGGCATCGGACATGGGGCGAACGCGCTCCGGAATGACTGTTGGCGTCACGGCGGCCATCAGGCGCCGCGCACGAAATTCACGAAATAGGTTATGACCGTGTCGGTCAGGAAAAGGAATATCGCGATCAGGAAAGACATGATGAGCACGAAAATCGTCGCCTGGATGGTTTCCTGACGGGACGTCCATGTCACTTTGTTACCTTCCGCGCGCACCTGGCGCAGGAACGTAATGGGCCCGATACGCTTTTTCTTTTCCTTCTGGTCCTTAACGGCCATGTCACCACTCACTTGAAAGGCGGGCGATTAGCCCGTTTGGACGCCCGCGTCCACGGCAAATATGCATTCGGCCCCGCTTGCGGGACCGCCCTCGCTGCAGATGTGCGGTGAGTTGGCCGAGGAAACAAGCCCTGCCCTGCCCTTCACAGACCGGATTCGCGCTTCCCGAAAGCCCGGGGCGGCAAGCCCGGCACATCCACTTCCACGGCAAACAGGCTGCCCGAAAGCGGCCGGGCGTCCAGCTGCGGGAAGCTGAGGCCCGTGCGGGCGGTGGTGATGAAGAGCGTGCGCATATCCTGACCGCCAATGGCGCAGCCGGTCGGCAGGGGCGCCGCCAGAATGATAGTCTTGTCGAGCGTGCCATCCGGCGCAAAGCGGACAACCCGTGACGCGCCATGCAGGCAGACCCAGAGCCCGCCTTCGCTGTCGACCGTGGACCCATAAGGCAAACCGCCCAGATCATGGGTCGTGGCAAAGATGCGCCGGCCTGAAAGGGCGCCCGTTTCGGGGTTTACGTCGAAAGCAAGGATTTCCGCCTCGGCGGTATCGCAGGTGTAGAAGGTTGCGCCGTCCGGAGAGAATTGCAGGGTCTTGGTGACCAGCACCGATGGCAGGCGCAGGGGGGTGACAGACTTGTCGTCACCATACCGATAGTAGACGCCGCTCGGGTCGCGCTCGGCGTCATCCATGGTGCCAAACCAGAACGACCCGTCCGGCGCGATGCCGCCATCGCTGGTCCGGTTGGTGCCGGGCTCATCGGGAAGGGTCGACAGGCGCTCATAGGCCTCATTGGCGGGGTCGAAAAAGCCGATCTCCCGATCCGCCGCCATCAGGAGATGGCCGCCATAGAGCGCAAGACTGCTGGCTTTGACCGGCAAGTCATAGCGCCGGGTATTGCCGGTTTTGGGATTGTAGCGGTGCAGCTTCGCCCGGCGGAGATCTACCCACCACAGGAAGCCCTCCGACGGACTCCAAAGCGGCGCCTCTCCCTGCATACAGCCGGTTGGGGCAACGCATTCGGGGGAGAGGATCATGGCAGCATTACCAGAGTTGTGGATAGGATTTGCGAGTTAGTCCTGACCGAGCAGACCTGCAAGGTCAGCGAGTTCGAACAATCCGTCCTGCAGTGCCTCACTGGCGGAAATTTCATCCACGTCAGCACCGAGGGCATCGAAGGCGAGGCCATAGGCTTCCCGCAGCGGCCCATCAGCCAACAGCAGCACCTCATCGCCGGGATCGTAATGAGCGGCGACATCTGTGCCGATCAGCAGGCCGGCAATAGCGGCGGCCTTGTTGGCCGGGTCGAGCTGGCCGGTGAAGACGGCCGCTTCGACCGAGAAGATCGGGGGGGTGTCTTCGGTATCAAGCGCGCGTTCGACCCATTCGCGGAAGACGCGGGGATCGAAGGTCTGGGCCGGACCATCTTTCAGCGCGAGGGCACCTGCCGTGAGCAGGAGATCGCGAAGTTCGGAGGTGATTTCGGTGGAGAGGCTGATGATCCTGCCGTGTTCGAGGTCGTAATGGCGGGTGTGGCGGCCGGCGATGCAGACGGCGGCGTGATCTTCGCCCAATCCTGCAAGAATGGTCTCGGAACCCCAGGAGATATCGGGGGGCGAGAGCTGGCGTATCCACGGCACGATCCAGATGCCATCGCGGGCCATAAGGTGACCCGGCAGGGACGAAAGCAGGACAGGAAGGGACAAATTGGGGACACTTTGGGACAAGATACCCACATCCCCGGACACAATCACGGGCACCTCCGGCCACGCGCCGAGCCATTCGGCGACATGGAACCGGACCCGCGAAAGATACTCCGAAGGCGGCACCCGCTCGGGCTCATGCAGGATGGCGGAAGAGAGAATCTCCCCCTCGCCATCATAGGCCCAGGCACAAAGCCGGGAGCCGGACCAGTCCAGGCCAATCAGCGCGAGGCTGTCTTTCATCTCAACTGCTTCCCCGTGGCCAACGCATCTGCATACATGCCCCCGGTTTGGGCCAGCGATTGATCGGGCGCAAGCCGCAAGATTGACCGTGGCCTCTTGCTGACACGGCGCAGACGCCTAAACACGAGGGCAGACCAAGGCGGAGCGCAGCGTATGTCCTCAACTGATTCCAAACCCGCCGAAGCCGCTGAGGCCCTGCTGAAGCTGATCGACATCATGGCGCGGCTGCGCACGCCGGAGACGGGCTGCCCATGGGATCTGGCGCAGACCTTTGCCACGATTGCCCCCTACACGATCGAGGAATCCTATGAGGTGGCCGATGCCATCGAGCGCGGGGAAATGGGCGAGCTGCGCGAGGAGCTGGGCGACCTGTTGTTCCAGGTGATCTTTCACAGCCGGATGGCCGAAGAGGCTGGCGCCTTTGCGCTGGCGGACGTGGTGGAGGCGATCAACTCCAAGATGATTCGCCGGCATCCGCATGTGTTCGAGGCCTCAGATGGGCGAGACGCCGATGGGCAGACGGTTGCGTGGGAAGAGATGAAGGCGGCGGAACGCGCCGCGAAGGGGAAGACGGCGCAAACGGCCAGCGCGCTCGACGGGGTGGCGCTCTCCCTGCCCGCCCTCCTGCGCGCCGAGAAACTTCAGAAGCGGGCCGCGCGGACGGGGTTTGACTGGACGGAAGCCGCGCACATCTTCGACAAGCTGGAAGAAGAAACCGCCGAGGTAAAAGAAGCTATCGCAAGCGGAGACGCTGACGCCATCGAGGACGAGATCGGCGATCTGCTGTTCGTGGCGGCCAATCTTGCGCGGCGATTGTCCGTCGATCCCGAGCAGGCGCTGCGGCGGGCGAACGGAAAGTTTGAGCGGCGCTTCCGGGCGATGGAAAGAGCGGCGGCGGACGCGGGCGTGGAGTTTGCGTCACTGAGCCTGGATGAGCAGGAGGCTTACTGGCAGGGCGTGAAGAAGGGGGAGCGGGGCTGACCGCTGCGCAGCCCGCTCTATCCTTCGACTTCGCTAAGGATGAGCTCACTTGGGACTGCGCTTTAGAAGCTCATTCTCAAGCGAAGTCGAAGGATGGCGGGCTCAGGCCCTCAGCTCAGAGACAAACCCGCCGCCAGATCCGGAAACTCGCCGCGGAATTGGCCGAGGCGTTCGGTGGAAACGCGGATTGTGAGGTCGGTCTGGCCGTCTTCGCGTTGGGTTTCGGTGAGGACTTCGCCGTTCTGGTGGAGCCACGCGCGGGCCTTGCCGTCGGCGGGGCCGAGGGTCAGGCTGATTTCTGTCCGTCCCCGGAGGAGGGATTTTTCGATCAGGGCCAGCAGGGGATCGACGCCTTCGCCTGTCAGCGCCGACACGGCAGCCGCAGGCGGATCATCCGTCATCGCAGCGAGCGCGGTGAGCGACTCGGCCCGTTCCGGCGCAAGGGCGTCCATCTTGTTCCAGGCTTCGATCATCGGCGGCAATGGAAGGCCGGATTCTTTTTCCAGACGCTCCAGCACCAGCGCGACATCTTCCGCCTGCTCCATATCCGACGCGCTGGCGCGGTCCCGGACATGGATGAGGAGGTCTGCCTGCAGCGACTCTTCCAGCGTTGCCTGGAAGCTGTCGATCAAGTGGGTTGGCAGATCGGTGATGAAGCCGACGGTATCAATGAGGGCGGCTTCGCCCAGCGTGGGCAGATCGAGCCGGCGGATGGTCGGGTCAAGCGTGGCAAAGGGCATGTCCTTGGCGAACACATCTGAGCCGGTGAGCCGGTTGAACAGCGTGGACTTGCCGGAGTTGGTATAGCCGACGAGCGCCACCACAGGCTTGCCACTGCGCCGGCGGCCCTGCCGCTGCACTTCGCGGGTGCGTTTGACGTCGTCGAGATCCCGGCGCAGACGGACGATCTTGTCGTCCAGCATCCGGCGGTCTGCTTCCAGCTGGCTTTCGCCGGGGCCGGACAGGAACCCGCCGCCGCCGCGCTGGCGTTCAAGGTGGGTCCAGGTGCGCACGAGGCGGGAGCGTTCGTAAAGCAGGCGCGCAAGTTCGACCTGCAGGCGGCCTTCTTTGGTGCGCGCGCGCAGGCCGAAGATTTCAAGGATCAGCCCCGTCCGGTCGATGACCTTCACGCCGAGGCGTTTTTCGAGGTTGCGTTGCTGGACCGGCGTGAGCGACGCGTCGATCACCGCCAGCGTTGCGTTGGTTTCGGCAATATCGTCCGCCATCCGGTCGAGCAGACCGCCCGACAACAGGAAGGAGGAATTTACCTGGCGGACATGGTCAGGCCGGATGAAACCCAGCTCACAGCCAAGCGCCTCGACGAGACCGGCGGTTTCAGACAAACGGTCCGGACCCGGCCGATCTCTCGGCGTGAACCACGGGATCACGACGCCGGCAATTTCCGGCGCCGGGGGGCGGTCAATCAGCTTTTCGGTCAATTCGCGATCAGTCTCCGCCCATTTCCTCATCGAAGAGTTGGACAGGCGCGCTTGGCGCAATGGTGGAAATTGCGTGCTTGTACACCAGTTGCGGCGGGCGCCCATCGCCCCGAAGCAGGATGCAGAAATTGTCAAACCAGGTGACAACACCCTGAAGTTTGACGCCATTTACGAGGAAGACGGTGAGCGGCGTACGCGACTTGCGGACTGCATTAAGGAATGTGTCCTGGAGGTTCTGCTTCTTATCGGCGGACATCTTTTTTCTTTCTTGTTTTGTTATTTATCCTGCGCAGCTAATGTTATTGCTTCCCCTGCGCAAGGGCGTTCCCCCTTTACCCCCGCCAGAAGCTGAGGGAAAGGGCCGGAAGCACGGTCAGAATTTCAACCCTGCCCAAAACCATGGCAATACTCAGCAGGATCTGACCCGCCGGGCCCAGACTATCTGTAGCCTGCCCGATCAGGCTGCCTGAACTTGTCAGGGCGCCGATCGACAGGCGAATCGATTCCTCAAAGGGCACGCCGTAGAACGAGAAAGCGGTGATGACGGAAAAGACCGCGCCCGCATAGACTATGAAGTAAACCCAGACGCCGATCACACTGCGCTCGTCCAGTTCCCGGTCGCGAAACCTGAAGCTGAGGACCGAGCGGCGATAGCCGAGCTGGCGAAACTCCTGGCCGGCGCGCTGGCCCAGCACGATGAAGCGCGCAATCTTGATGCCGCCCGCCGCCGAGAGGGCCGAGCCGCCGATCAGCGCCGGGAGCACGGCGACGGTCAACGGGATCTCTGCGTCGCGGGCGCTGGCGGAAAGCGGAATGCCGGAGGTCGACAGGCTGGAAAGCGACCAGGCCAGACCGGTATCGAGGGAGATGCCGAACGGGATCAGGACCGCCGCAAAGATGCCCATCAGAAGAACGAACACCACCACTTCCGGATCGGTGATCGCCGTTTTGAGGGCGCCGATGCGCAGGGGCAGCCAGACGGCAAGCCCCAGCGCGCCGATGGCAAGGCCAACGGCCATGATGATGCTCGCGACGGGGTTGGCCGGCAGGAAACTTTCAGAATCGGGCAGGACGAGCCCGGTGGAAATGACACTGACGGCATCGGCCAGCGCGCGGACGGGCGGCACGCCGGCCATCAGCAACAGCACAAGGACGAAGCTGATCGTGATGCCGAGCATGATCCCGACGCCCATGCAGATGCGGGGCATGGCGTCAAAATAGCTGGAGTCAGGCACGGTGAAGAGGACAGTGCGGTGAACACCCGGGCCGCCGAGATTGATCGCGGCGAAAACGCCCGCCGCCATGACGACGGCGCCATAGGCTCCCAGCAGATGCAGCAGGCCGCGCCAGTAAAGCAGGCTGATGGGCCAGGAACTCTCCGGGAAATCCAGGATGGCATGGCCGGTGGTGGTCAGGCAGGAGGCCGCCTCGAACAGGGCGATGGCGACAGAATTATTGGCCACGCCGAACACGAACGGCATGGCCGCCGCCACCGGCGAGAGAAACCACCACAGCAACACCACCGCCAGCGCGTCAGACGGGCGGGCCCGGCGTTGCGGCTTGGGCGCCAGCAGCAGAACGCTGGAGGCAAAGACCGAAATGCCGAGCGCGGTGGCGCCGAAGGAAATGATCTGCGAGGTTTCGCCAAACGCCCAGGCCAGCAGCGCCGCCGACGCCGCACAGCCCGCAAGGATGAGCATCAGGAGGGCGAGGACCCGGATGACCGACGAATAATTCATGGGTCAGAAATAGTCCGGGTTCACCCGGAAGAACTTCTCGACAGCACGCACCATGTCAGCCTCGTAGAAGACAATCAGATGGTCTTCCGGACGCACGATGACATCCTCATCGGCCATGATGACCTGGTTGCCGCGAACGATTGCCGCCGCCGTCATGCCCTCGGGCAGATCGTCATAGCCGAGCGGCTTGCCGATCAGGGAGGAGGTTTCCAGCGTCACGCCCTCAGCAACTTCCGCCATGCCATCCTCAAGCGATTGCAGGCTGAGAATACGGCCCCGACGCATACGCATCAGGATCTGCGAGACGGTGAGCGCGCGCGGGTCCAGCACGGTATCGACGCGCATGTCGGAGGCGAGGCCGGCGAGCTCCGGCGAGTTGATCAGGGCGAGCGCGCGCTTGGCGCCGGCCCGCTTGGCGAGATTGCTGATCAGAAGGTTGGACTTGTCATCATCGGTGATGGCGATGACGAAATCAGCGCGGTCAACGCCGCCTTCGGCCAGGATGTCCGGGTTCAGACCATCGCCCTGAATGACGATGGAGCGCTTGACGGCGGAGACTGCCTTGTTGGCACGCTCGGGATCGCGCTCGATCAGGCGGACGCGGATATGGCTTTCGCGCTCCAGCATCTTGGCAACATGCAGGCCGACATTGCCGCCGCCGATGATGACGACATGGTCGAGACGGCTCTGATCGGTGTTGAAGATGGAGGTGAGGCGGCTGGCATGGGCGTCGATCACGGCGACATAGGCCCGGTCGCCGGGCTTGAGGACATCCTTGCCGCGCGGGGCATGAATGGCGTCGCCGCGGCCGATGCCGATGATGCGGGCGGAAAGATCCGGGAACAGACCTTTGATCTGGTCAACCGCGACATCAATCAGCGGATTGTTGGCGCGCAGTTCAAAACCCAGCAGCTTGACCTGGCCGCCGGCGAAGTTGGCGCTCATGATCGTGCCGGGCGTGCGGAAGCGCTGCAGGATGGCGTCGCCCACTTCGGCTTCGGGCGAGATGACCATGTCGATGGGCAGGCCTTCACGGGAGAAGATGTTCTTCCAGGCGGGCTCCAGATAGGAGCGGTCGCGGACGCGGGCGATCTTGAAGGGCACCGAGAACAGCGTATGGGCGATCTGGCAGATCACCATGTTGATCTCGTCAAAATGGGTGACCGCGATAATCATCTCGCAATCGGCGGCCCTGGCGCGCTTGAGCACGTCCGGGTGGGCGGCGTGGCCGACAATGCCGCGTACATCGAGATCGATCGAAACCTGATCCAAAAGGTCAGCGCTCTCATCGATGATGGTGATTTCGTGCTTTTCCCGCGCAAGCCGGCGGGCAATGCCCTGCCCTACCCGCCCGGCGCCGCAGATCAGAACGTGCATAGCTTCATGCCTTCAGCGTCTGGCTCAGGTATCGTTACGAACGCCCGTGGATATCCCCAAAGCCTTTAATTTTCGGTGCAGTGCTGAGCGCTCCATACCGATGAACTCGGCCGTCCGCGAGATGTTTCCGTTAAACCGCGTGATCTGAAGGCTGAGATACTCGCGCTCGAACTGCTCGCGCGCGTCGCGCAGGGAGAGACCGACAAGCTCTGCCGAGCCCGCTTTGGCCGCCGGGGACGGCCCGCGGCCCTGATCGCGCGGCAGCTCGTCCACGCTGATCGGGCGTGTGGCATCGGCGGGCGAAAGGATCAGGATCCGCTCTACCATGTTGCGCAGCTGGCGGATGTTACCGGGCCATTCCATCGACTGGAGTACCGCCAGGGCTTCGGTGGTGAAGCTGCGATAGGTGAGACCGGATGTTTCGGCGATGCGCTCACAAAAATAGTTGGCGAGTTCGACGATGTCATCCCGGCGCTCGGAGAGCGAGGGCACGCGCAGGGGAACAACGCTCAGACGGTAATAGAGGTCTTCGCGGAAGTTGCCTGCATCGATCTCGGCTTTCAGATCCTTTGTGGTGGCCGCCATGACACGGACATCAACGCTGACATCCGAACGCCCGCCTACCCGCTGGAAGCGTTGCTCGGTAAGGACCCGCAGGATTTTGTTCTGGGTGCCGATCGGCATGTCGGCGACTTCGTCGAGCAGCAAGGTGCCGGTATGGGCGCGCTCAAACAGGCCGACACGCACGGTACGGCCCTGCTGGTCTTCCTCACCGAAGAGGGCGATCTCCATCTGGTCGGGCGCAATGGTGGCCGCGTTAACGACGACGAACGGACCATCGGCGCGGGAGGAGTTCTTGTGGATCAGCCGCGCGGCGAGTTCCTTGCCGACGCCGGCCGGACCGGAAATCAGGACTCGGGAATTGGTTGGCGCGACCTTGTCCAGCGAGGCGCGCAGGGCCGTGGCGGCCTGGCTGTTGCCGATCCAACGCTCCTCGTCGCCTGCGCGATTACGCAGGGCAGCGTTTTCGTAGCGCAGCGCGGCCGCTTCAATGGCGCGCTCGACGACCAGCATCAGCCGGTCGGCCTTGATCGGCTTTTCGATGAAGTCAAACGCGCCGCGCCGGATGGCCGCGATGGCGGTTTCGATATTGCCGTGGCCGCTGATGACAATGACCGGCAGGATCGGGTCAATCGATTTGAGGTATTTCAGCAGCGACAGGCCGTCCATGCCGCTGCCCTGCAGCCACACGTCCAGGATCACGAGCCGGGGCGTGCGCGAGCGGACTTCCTCCAGCGCGCGCTCTGCCGTGTCGGCGGTACGGACTGCGTAGCCCTCGTCGCCCAGGACGCCAGCCATCAGCTCACGGATATCGGGCTCATCATCAACTACAAGGATGTCGAGTGCCATCGGGTACTCTCCTCTACAAACTCAAAGGGTAAGGCAGACGGTCTTCGCCGCCCACCGCATCAGCGGAATTATCGTCAAACTGCATCGCCAGCGCGCCATTCTCCGGAAGCAGCACGCGCACACGGGCGCCGCGCAGCCCGTCCGGACGGTTCTGAAGAGAGATCGAGCCGCCATGATCCACGATGATGCGGTTCACGATGGCGAGGCCAAGGCCAGTGCCCTTTTCCCGCGTTGTCACATAGGGCTCCAGCAACCGGTTGCGCACTTCGACCGGAAAGCCCGGGCCGTTATCTTCAATGATGACCTCAAGCCCCCGGACATCTTTCTGGAGCAGAATGCGGATATGGCCGGGCACATCATTGCCAATGGCCTGGCCCTCGATCGCTTCGGCAGCATTCTTGAGCAGGTTGCCGAAAGCCTGCCCCAGCAGCCGGTCATCGCCCAGATAGGTTGCGGTCTTGAGGTCTGATTCCAGGTCAATCTCGATTTCGGGCGACACAACGCTCTGCGAGAAGCTCGCGCCCTGGAGCAGTTCACGCAGGTCAAACGGCGCCACGCTGGGCCGGGGCATCCGCGCGAAGGAGGAGAACTCCTCCACCATATGCGCGATGTCGTCGACTTTGCGCAGGATCGTCTCGATACAGCGGTCAAACACGCCGTCAGGATCGTCGATCTTGTGGCTGTAGCGGCGCTTGAGACGCTCCGTAGACAGCATGATGGGGGTGAGCGGATTACGGATTTCATGAGCAATCCGCCGCGCCACATCGCGCCAGGCAAGCTGGCGCTGAGCGTTCACGAGACGGGTGGTATCATCGAAGGTGATGACGCAGCCGCCTTCGGGGCCGAGCGCCGTCTTCAGACGGATGTTGCGGGTCTCTCCGCCGATGGTGAGGTCGAGCGTCGCGTCGACCGGCGCATCGCGCTCGATCGTGTCGCGCACATAGCGCTCAAATTCCGGTGCCACCGCCGACAGCGGCGCGCCTTCTTCAATCCCCTGCAGACCAAGCAGTTCAGCCGCCGACCGGTTGGCCAGACTGATCAGGCCATCGGGCCCGACGCGCATGACCCCCGCGCCAAGCTCGGCCAGCAGCGTCTCGACGAAACGGCGGCGATCTTCCTCATCATTCCGGGCACGGATGAGCGCTTCGCGCTGGTTGGCGAGCTGCTCGGTCATCGCATTGAAGGAATGGCCGAGGGCATGCAGTTCATCGACGGGGCCAGTCACCGGCACGCGCACGCTGAGATCGCCGTCGCGGACGGTATGGGCCGCAGAGGCAAGGCGCCCGATGGGCGCGGTCACGCGGCCAGCGGCCTCAAGGCCAAGACGGCCGGCCAGCAGCAGAACGAGGCCGGCAATCTGGGCGTAACCGATCACGAAGATGATCTGCAGGCGCCCGCCGCTGCGTTTGGCGGCGTAGTATTCTTCAAGCGCAGCTTCCGCTTCGCGCAGCGAACGAGCGGCGTTCCGGTCAAACACTTTTACCGCATAGATATAGCCATCCGTCGGCGCCGAAATCCGGATCAGGGCGGTGGCAAGACCGCGACCTTCATAAAGCGTTGTGGCCACCGCGCCATCATCGGCCTCGACATAGGCCGATTTGGGCGGGAGCAGCAGGATCGGGTCCTGCACACTGGCCTCGGCCAAGAGGTCAACGCCATCGGCGCCCAGGAGGGCGATGGTGAGAAATTCCCGGCTGGCGAGTTCTGTTCGCAGACCATCAAAGAAGGTCGTCGAGGCATAGTCATAGATCGCGCCGTCCCCGTCTTCAGTCGGGGGCGCAATCGCGAGACTCTGGTCTACCTGGCGGGCGAAACTTTCCACGTCCAGCGCGGCCAGGCGCATGTCGGAGTCGAAGGTAACCTGGAAATTTTCGACATAGGTGCGGAAGATTTCCGCGT
>JBKBRT010000210.1:0-5210 GCA_046291585.1 Hyphomonas sp. | reverse complement strand
TCTCCCACTTCAGGGGAGAGGGGTTCAGGCGCGCAGGTCGCGGCCCATGTTCTGCAACACGGCGTTGGCGAATTTGGCGTCGCCTTCGTCGAAGAAGTCGTGGGCCAGGGAGACGTATTCGTTGAGGATGATCGCGTCGGAGAGTTCCTGATGCGCGATGAACTCGGCAGCGCCGGCGCGCAGGAGGGCGCGCATGGTGGCGTCGAGGCGGGTGAGTTTCCAGCCCTCGGCGAGGCGCGCCAAGATGGCGGTGTCGATCTTCGTCTGATGTTCGACCACGGAGTTTACGATGGACTTGAAGAGGTCCGGATCTGCGTCTTCGACCGGCGTGCCATCCGGGCCGAGGCCGAGGCGGTCTTCCATGAATTCGCGGATCGTGGCGCGGGCGGATTTCTCCGTCTGCTCCATTTCGTAGAGTGCCTGAACCGCCGCAAGGCGCGCGCCGGCGCGGCGGGCGCGTGTAACGTCGAAGGGCATGTTCTGGGTCATCAGCCGATCAGCTCTTTGCGGAACTTGATCATCGCAAGGCAGGCCTTGGCCGCTTCGGCGCCCTTGTTCTTGCGCTTGCGATCTGCGCGGGCGAGCGCCTGGGCCTCGTTTTCAACCGTGAGGATGCCGTAGCCGATGGCCTGGCGGCGCTGGACGATGAGGTCCATCAGGCCGCGCGCGCTCTCGCCGCAGACATAATCATAATGGGTCGTCTCGCCGCGGATGACGCAGCCGAGCGCGACAGCGCCGTCGAACCGGCCGGAATCGGCCGACATCGCAATCACGCCGGGGATTTCAAAAGCGCCGGGAACTTCCATGACGGTGACTTTGGCGCCAGCCGCTTCGAGAACTTCGAGCGCGCCGGCTTCCAGCTCGTCGCTGATGTGTTTGTAGTAGCGCGAAATCGCGACTAGGACGCGGTCGGCCATCAGGTATTCTCCTTGTTTTCCGGCGCCTCGCTCAGATGGCGCCAGCCCTCTATCGTCAGACCGTATCCGTCAAGCCCCGCAAGGCGGGTGGGCTGCGTGTCGGACAGGTAAATCATGCTGCGCACGCCCAGTTCCCGCAGGATCTGCGCGCCAATACCGTATTCCCGGATGGGCGCGGAGGGGTCGCGCGCGGCGGCGGATTTGAGGCCGAGGCGCTCGGCAATGGAGCCAGGCTGCATCGCGTTGACGAACACAATGACGCCGGGCTCGGGCGCTTTGGCGATCAGGCGCATGGCGTGGGCGACGAGGCCGGAGCGCGGGCCCTTCTCGCCGAGGATGTCGGAGAGGATGTCCGTGCGGTGAACGCGCACGAGGGTGGTGGCGCCGGGTTTGATGTCGCCATGGACGATGGCGATGTGTTCGGAATTATCCAGCGTGTTGCGGAAACAGACCGTGCGGAAGCCGCTGCCATAGTCAGATTCCAGCGGGGCCTCGATGCGGCGCTCCAGGAACCGGTCGTTCTGGCGGCGCCAGGCGATCAGGTCGGCGATGGTACCGATCTTGAGATTGTGCAGCTGGGCGAAGGCGACAAGCTCCGGCAGACGGGCCATGGAGCCGTCATCGTTCATGATCTCGCAGATGACGCCGGCAGGATAGAGACCGGCCATGCGGGAAATGTCGACGGCGGCCTCTGTGTGGCCGGCGCGGACGAGCGTACCGCCTTCCTTGGCGATCAGCGGGAAGATATGCCCTGGGCTGACGATATCGTCATCGTCCTTGGTCGGATCGATGGCCACGGCAATCGTCCGGGAACGGTCATGCGCGGAGATGCCGGTGGTGACGCCTTCCTTGGCTTCGATGGAGACCGTGAACGCCGTCTGCATGCTTTCGCGGTTGTTGCGGGTCATCATGTCGAGGCGCAGCGTGTGGCCGCGCTCCTGCGTCATGGCGAGGCAGATGAGGCCCCGGCCGTGCTTGGCCATGAAGTTGACCGCCTCGGGCGTGGCGAAGGTGGCCGGGATGATGAGGTCGCCCTCATTCTCGCGGTCTTCGGCATCGACCAGGATGAACATGCGCCCGTTACGGGCGTCTTCGATGATTTCCTCAATCGAAGAGATGGCGGCGGTGAACTCGCTGCTCATTATCTAACTCCCTTGTGGCGCGTCGGCGCCGATCATGCGGGCCACATAGCGCGCAAGCATATCAATTTCGAGGTTTACCTTTGTGCCGGGCTTCAGCGCAGCAAGCGTTGTGACTTCCCAGGTGTGCGGGATGATGGCGACCTGGAAGTCTCCATTCTCCAGCGCAGCCGCCACGGTGAGCGAGACGCCATCGACGGCGGCCGAGCCTTTGGTTGCGAAGTAGCGGGAAATGCCGGCGGGCGGGCGGATGGTGACGCGGAAGGACTGGCCTTCGGCCTCGACCGAGACGATCTCGCCGACGCCGTCGACATGGCCGAAGACGAAATGACCGCCGAGCTCATCGCCGAGCTTGAGGCTTTGTTCCAGGTTGACGCGTGTGCCTTCCTGCCAGCCGCCGAGGATGGTTTTCGACAGGGTTTCGGGGACCGCCTCGACCGCAAACCAGGCGCCGCGCTCGGCCTCGCCCTTGTCGACCACCGTCAGGCAGACGCCGGAATGGAGGATGGAGGCGCCCATGGCGATCTGCGCGAGCGGATAGCCGCTTTCGACCTCAAACCGGGTGAGGCCGTTGCGGTGTTCGGCTTTGCGGACAATGCCGACATCGGTGACGAGACCTGTGAACATGATTTTTATCCTGGGGGCCTATTGCTCAGATAGAACATAAGTATCGAGGACGTCATCCCCAATCCGTTCCGTTGCGACAGGGCGCCAGCGTGCCGCAGATTTCAGGTCTGTCAGGCCGAGCGCCCCAAGGGCGGGCAGGCCTTCCCCACCGATCAGGATGGGCGCGCGGAACCAGGCGATCTCGTCGACGAGGCCGGCGCGGATGAAACTGGCGGCCAGCGTGCTGCCGCCTTCGATGAGGAGGGTGCGCAGGCCTTCGGCCTCGGCGCGGCGGACAAATTCGCGCGCGTCCATGCGCACGCCCTTGCCGCAGCGCCAGATGTCGATGCCGGCGGCGGCGAGCGTGTCGTTGCCCTGCCCTGCCGTGACAGCGACGACGCGGCCAAGATCGGTGGAAGTGGCGAGGCGCGAGGCCGTGGGCAGCCGGGCGTTGGAATCGGCGACGATGCGGACGGGTTGTCTGGACGGGAGCGGGACGGTGCGCGCGGTGAGCAGCGGATCATCGGCCAGGACGGTGCCGATGCCGACCATGATGGCGTCATTTTCGGCGCGCATCTGATGGCCCCGGGCGCGCGAGGCGCTGGAAGTGATCCATTGGCTTGTGCCATCAGCCAGCGCGATGCGTCCATCCAGAGAGGACGCAATCTTCAAGGTGATGCGGAGGCTTTTCATTTTCCGGCCGCGTCGTCGTCTTCGTCGTCGAGGGCGGCCTTTTCGATGAACTGGGCGAAGTCGCTCGGGTCTTTGAAGTCGCGGTATACGCTGGCATAGCGGACATAGCCGACGGGATCGACGCGCTTGAGGGCTTCCATCACCAGCTCGCCGACTTCAGAGGACGGGACTTCGTTCTCGCCGCCGCTTTCCAGCTTGCGGACGATGCCGGAGACCATCTGGTCGATCCGGTCGCGGTCCACGGGGCGTTTGCGCAGGGCAATGAGGATCGAGCGCTGGAGCTTTTCCCGGTCAAACACGCTGCGTTTGCCATCGCGTTTGACGACGACAATCTCGCGCAGCTGAACGCGCTCGAAGGTGGTGAAGCGGGCGCCGCAGCTTTCGCAGACGCGGCGGCGGCGCACAGCGGTATCGTCTTCAGCCGAGCGGCTGTCCTTCACGGAAGTGTTTTCAGAACCGCAGAATGGACAGCGCAAAGCCTATCAGCCCCCCAGACCCTCATAGATCGGGAAGCGCGCCGTCAGCGCCTTCACCTCTTCACGGACGCGGGATTCCACCGCGTCGCTGTTGCCGGTGGCGAGGGCGTCGACGATCTCACCGATCCAGGTGCCGATCTGGATGAACTCTTCCTCGCGGAAGCCGCGCGTGGTGCCGGCGGGCGAGCCGACGCGAATGCCCGAGGTGACGGTGGGCGAGGCCGGATCGAACGGGATGCCATTCTTGTTGCAGGTGATGTAGGCGCGCTCGAGGGCGGCTTCGGCGTCGCGGCCGGTGACGCCTTTGGGGCGCAGGTCGATCAGCGCGAGGTGGGTGTCGGTGCCGCCGGAGACGACATCGAGACCGGCCGTGCGGCAGGCAGCCGCCATGGCGCGGGCGTTGGAGACGACCTGCTCAACATAGGTCTTAAATTCAGGCATCAGTGCTTCGCCGAAGGCGACCGCCTTGCCGGCGATGACATGCATCAGCGGTCCGCCCTGGATGCCGGGGAAGATCGCCGAGTTGATCTTCTTGGCGAGGGCCTCGTCATTGGTGAGGATCATGCCGCCACGCGGGCCGCGCAGCGTCTTGTGCGTGGTAGTGGTGGCGATGTGGCAATGATCAAGCGGGTTGGGATGGGCGCCGCCGGCCACGAGGCCGGCAAAGTGGGCCATGTCGACCAGGAATATCGCGCCGACATCATCGGCGATCTCGCGGAAGCGCTGGAAGTCGATCTGGCGGGGATAGGCCGAGCCGCCGGCGATGATCATCTGCGGGCGGTGAGCGCGGGCAAGGCGCTCAACTTCTTCAAAGTCGATCAGGTGGTCGTCCGGACGCACACCATACTGGACCGCGTTGAACCATTTGCCTGACTGATTGGGCTTGGCGCCGTGGGTGAGGTGGCCACCGGCGGCGAGGCTCATGCCGAGGATGGTGTCGCCGGGCTTCAGGACCGCCTGGAAGACGCCCTGATTGGCCTGGCTTCCGGAATTGGGCTGGACGTTGGCAAAGCCGCAATTGAACAGCTTCTTGGCGCGCTCGATCGCCAGTTCTTCGGCGATGTCGACGAATTCGCAGCCGCCATAATAGCGCTTGCCGGGATAGCCTTCGGCATACTTGTTCGTGAGGATCGACCCCTGCGCTTCAAGAACCGCACGGGAGACGATGTTTTCCGAGGCGATCAGCTCGATCTGATGTTGCTGGCGGGTCGCTTCCTGGCTGATGGCCGCGGCCAGCTCTGGGTCGCGTTCAGCGAGACCAACGGAGAAAAAGCCCCCGGCCAGCGTTTCTGGAACATGCGCCGAATCTGCCATGGGAGCCTCCTTTGTAACGGTCAGGGGGTGTTTACGCCGTGCAAGCAGGCTCGGCAACTGCGACT
>JBKBRT010000209.1:0-5210 GCA_046291585.1 Hyphomonas sp. | reverse complement strand
TTTCAAGGGGTTGTGGGCCTCTGCGGCGATCAGGACGAGATCGCCGCCGGCATCTTTCAGGAACAGGTTCTTCGTATGCGCGCCGGGCATGTCTGCCTTCAGTGCAGAGGATTGCTCCACGGTGAACATGGCCTCATGCCAGGTCGTCTGGTGGGCAATGCCGAGGGCATCAAGATAGGCGAAGAGGTCATCAGGGCTTGCGGGCATGGTATCCTTTGGGGCAGGACTCTGGCTGTCCGTCAAGCAGCCAGGAAGCGGAAAGCCAGCCTATGCGCCTTGAATGTTATAAGATTTACGATGTTGCCCCCGAGATCGTCCCCGCCAGGTCAGACCGGGAATGGATGGACGCGTTCGTCGACCGCCATCCCTATCGCTGCCTGCCGCTGACCATGGCGAACTCGACGGGCTGGGAAATTCTCTGCCCCATGGACATCAAGATCAAATGGAATGGCGGGCCGCGGAACGAAGACATTCAGCTTCTGACGCGCGGTGATCCGAACGCGATACCGAGCTTTGCCGACAGCCATTTCATGCGCGGTATCGTGACCTTCCATACCGGGCACCTCTTCCGTACCCCGCCCGGCTGGGGCGTCTGGGTGACCGGGCCGCCCAACTGGCCCAAAGATGGCATCGCTCCCCTGACCGGCCTTGTGGAAACAGACTGGCTGCCCTTTCCCTTCACCATGAACTGGCAGATGACCCGGCCGGGCGAAGTGGTATTCCAGAAGGGCGAACCCTTTGCTTTCATTACACTTATGGAACACAAGCGGCTGGAAGAAATCACGCCTGAGCGCAAGGCGCTGAAGTCCAATCCCGAGCTGGTGAAGGAATATGAAGGCTGGCGCGAGAGCCGGGCTGATTTCAACTCCCGCCTCAAGGAGGGCGAGGAGAACGCCATGAAGGCCCGCTGGCAGCGCCACTATATGCGCGGCGAAAAACCCGACGGCGAAAAGGCCGATAGCCACCAGACAAAACGCCGCTTGAAGGCACCCAAGGAAATGTAAGGGTCGCGGTGGCCTATCCCGTGGATAAGGGCGCCGGAAAACTCCAAAAAACTCCAAAAAAACTCCAACGAGGCGGCAAAAAACTCCAACCGCGTTGGAGTTTTTTCACTCCTGTGCCGGCCGCGCAGCCTTTTCGGCGATGCCGGACGTGCCCTGGCGGGCCTCCAGAGCGGCGGCTACGGCGTCCAGCGCCACGCCGCGCGACCGGAGCGCCACGAGAACGTGATAAAGCACATCGGCTGCTTCACTCGCCACACGCTCATCGCTCTCACGGCGCACGGCCTCTGCCAGCTCCCCGCCTTCCTCGGCGACCTTTGCGGCGGCCGCGTCCGGCCCTCTGGCGAGCAGTTTGGCCGTCCAGCTTGAGGCGCCGTCGCCGTCCAGGGCGCGCGCGTCGATGGTTTCGGCCAGATGGGTTAGCGCGGTAGTCAGCCGGGTCGGTGAGGCGAGGGGGGCTTTGGCGGTCATGGGCTTTTCTTACCCTGTTCTCCGCGCCGGTAGAAGGGGCGGGGCGGCGACAAGCTTTCGCGCCGCGGCAGTCCTTGACGTCCCCAGCGGAAGGGCGCCAGTTTCCTCCCAAAGTTCCGGAGGAAGCTGAAAGATGAACGACCGCGTTTTGATCACGATGCTCGAAGACGGCATTGCGGATGTGCGCCTTAACCGCACCGACAAGATGAATGCCCTCGACCCCGCCATGTTTGCCGGTATTGCCGAGGCCATCGACAAGCTGAAAGCCATGAAGGGCTTGCGCGTCGTCGTTCTCTCTGGCGAGGGCCGTGCCTTCTGCGCGGGGCTCGACCTTTCAAACTTCACCGGCGGGGGCGGCGGCAGCGGCGAGAAGAAAGCCGAGAAAGGCAACGCCACCAGCAATCTGGATGGGCGCAGCCATGGCATCGCAAACCTCGCCCAATATGTGGCCTGGGGCTGGCGCGAGCTGAACGTGCCGGTGATCGCAGCCGCACACGGCGTAGCGTTCGGCGGCGGCTTTCAGATCCTTTCGGGCGCTGACATCCGCTTCATCCATCCCGAGACGCGCTGCGCCATCATGGAGATGAAATGGGGCCTCGTGCCGGATATGGCCGGCTATCCCCTGTGGCGCGGCAATGTGCGCGATGATGTGCTCCGTGAGCTGACCTACACCAATCGCGAGTTCCGCGGCACGGAAGCCCAGGCGCTGGGCTTTGCCACGCATGTGTCTGAAAACCCGCTGGAAGACGCCCTGGCGCTCGCCCGTGTGATGGCGGCAAAACACCCCGCCGCGATGCAGGGGGCCAAGCGCCTCTTCAATGCCATGAGCGACGCCACCGACGCCGAGCTTCTCCAGATGGAAAGCGACGAGCAGAATAAGGTGATGCGCACGCCTAACCAGATGGAAGCGGTGATGTCGGAAATGCAGAAGCGCAAACCGGTGTTTGCGGAGTAATTCTTCAGGCCCTCTTCCCGGAAACGGGAAGGGGGCTAGACCGTCCGCACCGGCGCGCCGGCCTTCGCCAGCGCCGCGCGGGCCTCGGCCAGGCTTGCTTCCCCGAAATGGAAGATCGAGGCGGCGAGCACAGCGCTCGCTCCGCCTTCCAGCACGGCAGGGGCAAAGTCCTGCACGCTGCCTGCGCCGCCGCTGGCGATGACGGGGATGGTGACAGCCGAGGAGACGGCCTTCAGCAGCGGGATGTCATAGCCAGACTTGGTGCCGTCCCGGTCCATCGAGGTCAGCAGTATTTCGCCCGCGCCCCTTTTGGCGGCCTCGCGGGCAAACTCCACCGCGTTGATGCCCGTGGCGTTGCGCCCGCCATGGGTGAAGATTTCCCAGTGATCATCCACCGCGCGCGCATCAATCGCCACGACCACGCATTGCCGCCCAGCCTTGGCCGCGCAGGCAGAGATCAGCGCCGGGTCTGCCACGGCGGCCGAATTGATCGCCACCTTGTCGGCCCCTGCGCGTAAGAGCGCCACCATATCCCCCACCGAGCGCACGCCCCCGCCCACGGTGAGCGGCATGAAGCAGGCCTCGGCCGTGCGGCTGACCGTTTCCAGCAGCGTGCCGCGGCCTTCATGGCTGGCGGTGATGTCGAGGAAGCAGAGCTCGTCGGCGCCCGCCGCGTCATAGGCGCGGGCGAGCGCGACGGGGTCTCCGGCGTCTTTCAGGTCCACGAAGTTGACGCCCTTCACGGTGCGCCCGTCTTTCACGTCGAGGCAGGGGATGATGCGGGTCTTCAGCATGGGCGCTCCTTTGCCGCCAAAGCCGGGCGAATGCAAACAATCCTTAAGGTTCACCGGGGTGGGAAGGGGGGCCTTTCTGGCCTATATTGCCCTTACGGGAGGCTGATCTCGACACAGCAGACTTTTAAAAGTTGCGCCAAGGAGATGAGAAGAATGGACATGAAGCGTATGGAGCAGGCAACCGCCACGAGACTTCAGAATGATGAGGCCGAAACACTGGCGCGTCTGGCCGCCGGGCTGTCGCGCCTGCAGGCCGGGCCGGACGCCGCGCAGAAAGACGAAAGCGATATGGCCCATGCCCTGCGCACGCGCCGCCGTCTGCGCCGGCCGCTGTCTTCTGCGTTGTGAAGCGGCGGCAATGGCTTTCCGGGGGCCGCCTTAAGCAAGCCTTGCTAGGGTCCCCCGCAACGAATTGACCGGCCTGCCAAACCGGCGCGCCTTCTTTGCCCGCGCGGCAGCGCTGCAGGCGCTGGCGGCTGCGAGCGAAGGGCAGGGGCAATTTTATTGCGCGATTGCCGATGTCGATGATTTCAAGCGCGTGAACGATACCTATGGCCATGAGACGGGCGACGCGGTTCTGGTGTCCGTAGGCAGAGCATTGGGCGATCTTGTGCCCGCCACCGGCGTCATCGCGCGCCTCGGCGGGGAAGAGTTTGCGCTGGCGGGGCTGTTTGGCAGTGAAGCCGAAGCGCGCATGGCCGCCGCCATTCTGGTCGGCGCCGTTGCCCATACCGATTATGGCGCCCCGGGCCTCTCGCGCCCGGTCACCATCAGCATGGGCCTCTGCTGTGATACGGCCGAGGACAACCTCTCCACCCGCCTCAGCCGCGCCGACGAAGCCCTCTACTGGGCCAAGCAAGCGGGCAAGAACCGCGTGCGGGTGTATACGGACGGCCCCGTGCCGCCACTGGCGCGGGTGGGATAGGGGGCGAGGCGTCCCGACCCGTAGGGTGGGTTAGGCGAAGCCGTAACCCACCACTTTCAAGCCGCACTTTCTGATGGTTGGGTAAGACGTAGAAGGTGGCGTCCTTCTATTTTTCAGCCCCCTGAATAAATTGAACAGCATCATCATTTTCTGAGATTGAGATCTGTACCGCCTTCGGAGTGCTGATCCCAATACTGTCTTTGGCGGCCGCAATCATAATAGGAAACACCTGTCGTAAGTCGCCGCTGGAGCCGGAGCTTACAATATTTGTTTCAAAAGCAGGCTGCCAATCACTGGCATCTTTCTCAATATCGACAAAGGCTGCGTTTAGCGAAATGTACCTTGCATACGTCGTGTAATTCTGAACTCCGGTTTGATAGCCTGTAACGCCATAGGTTGGCGTGTATGTCGTGGTTTGCCGATAGTTTGTATTTCCCGTCGCATACGTCGAAGTTCCATAAACGTTCGTCGTGGCTGTTCCCGTGGTACTCGAAGAGCTTATGCCCGTCTGACCGAAAACCGGAATTGTATACGAACGGGTGTTCTTTTCAGGAGCACCAATTCCATATCCCACAAGTACGATGATATCAGGGGTTTCAGCTCCCAAAACACGGGTCATCCCCTTCGAGTTCAGTGCTCGCTCGATATATTGAGAATATTCCAAAAACTGAAGATCGTTTGGAGCGACATTCTCATTCATCGGCCAAAGTTCATATGTTCGAGCACTCGATACTTGTGGCGCCGCGAGGCTGCTCGTTGAGACAGAATACTGTGGTCCGGTAGCGCAGCCCGCTAGCAAAAGGAGACCAAGGAGTGCTGATAGTATTGAAATGTTCCGTGTCATGCTTTCCCCACCGCTTATAGTTTTCAACCTAAAATGCGATTAGGGTGTCGGCAACACAAATTTAGAAAGCTGCTACCCCAATCGCCTCGCTCGCCGCAATATCCCCATCGTACAGCGCGCGCCCCAGGATCGAGCCCGCGATTGGCGCGCCCGAGGCCTTCAGGGCACGGATGTCGCCCACGTCTCGCACGCCGCCCGACGCGATGACGGGGATGGAGAC
>JBKBRT010000208.1:0-5215 GCA_046291585.1 Hyphomonas sp. | reverse complement strand
CTGCCGATGTTGCCGCAACCGATCAGGCCGAGCGTTTTATAGGAGAGCTCGACGCCCATATAGCCAGACTTCGGCCATTTGCCGGCCTGGGTATCTGCGTTCGCGGCCGGGATCTGGCGAGCGGCGGCAAACAGCATGGCGATGGCGTGTTCAGCCGTGGTGATGGCGTTTCCGAACGGGGTGTTCATGACCACGACGCCCTTGGCGGTCGCCGCCTTGATGTCGATATTGTCGACACCGATGCCGGCGCGGCCGATGACCTTGAGGTTCGTCGCGGCGGCGATGACGTCGGCGTCCGGCTTGCAGGCAGAGCGCACGGCGAGGCCGTCATACTCATGAATGATCTTGATCAGATCTTCCTTGGACAGACCGACCTTGATGTCGGTTTCAATGCCGCGCGCCTTGAAAATCTCGACGGCGGCGGGGGAGAGCGTGTCTCCGATAAGGACTTTAGGCATGTCAGTTTCCCGTTTCGATCCACTCAGGCCGGATAGGCGAGGATCTGTTAGAATTGGGTTTGAGGTCTGGAGAAGCAGTCCCCGCTCTTCCGGGGACACGCTGCATCAGGAAAGCTTCGCCGCTTCCTCCTGGAAGGCCCAGTCGAGCCAGGGGAGAAGCTTTTTGACGTCCGAAGGTTCCACCGAGCCACCAACCCAGATGCGCAGACCCGGAGGGGCCTTGGCGTAACCGGCCGCGTCAAAGCAGGCGTTCTCGGTCTCGAGGCGCTTCATCATCTTCTTGATGAAATCGCGCTGGCCGGCCTCATCCAGTGCGGCCACGCGGGCGTCGTTGATGCGGAAGGTGACGCCGGTGTTCGAGCGCACGGAGGCATCCTGACAGAGGAACTCGATCCAGTCGGACTTCTTCTCCCATTCGGTGAGGATAGCGAGGCTCTCGTCCGAGCGGGCCTTGAGCTTTTTCCAGCCGCCCAGACGTTCCACCCAGTCGAGGGCCTGAAGATAGTCTTCCACGCAGAGCATCGAGGGGGTGTTGATCGTGGCGCCCTGGAAGAGCTCCTCGTCGATCTTGCCGCCTTTGGTCATGCGGAAGAGCTTCGGCAGCGGCCGGTCGGGCGTGTAGTTCTCAAGGCGTTTGACGGCGTTGGGCGAGAGGATCAGCATGCCATGGGCCGCTTCCCCGCCGAGGCATTTCTGCCAGCTATAGGTGACCACATCGAGCTTTTCCCAGGCGATGTCTTGGCTGAAGGCCGCTGAGGTGGCGTCACAGATCACGACGCGGTCCGGGTTTGGCTTGATCCAGTCGACATCCTTCACGCGCACGCCCGAGGTCGTGCCGTTCCAGGTGAAGATGATGTCGGCGTCATCGCGGGCTTTGGCGAAGTCCGGAAGCTGGCCGTAATCGGCGACATAGGTGTTGCAGTTGGCAAGCTTCAGCTGCTTCACAGCGTCGGTCACCCAGTCCTGGCCAAAGCTTTCCCAGGCGAAGACGTCGACGGGTTTCACGCCGAGCATCGACCACATGCACATCTCGACCGCGCCGGTATCGGACGCAGGGACGATGGCCACGCGGTAGTCGTCGGGAATGCCGAGGATCAGCTTCGAGCGATCAATCGCAGCTTTGAGCTTTTTCTTGGCGTCGCCCGACCGGTGCGAACGGCCCAGAGCGGCCGTCACGAGGTTCTGCAGCGAGAAGCCGGGATATTTGGCGGTGGGGCCGGACGAAAAATGGGGGCACGCAGGGCGTACAGCCGGCTTGGCGGTGGTCACGTTCATCTGTTTTACTCCTATCCTCACAGATAGGCTGGGCGCCGTTGGGGGCGCCTGGCCCGCAGCGTCTGTCGCATAGTTTCCGTACAAGTACAAAGGGGGTCTGCATGAATTATTTTGCAATGAACCCGAGCGCGATCAGCATCTGACCGAAAAAATAGAGGTTCCACAACGAGATAGACGGCAGGAGGCGGGGCGGTTCACCCGGCGGTCTGCGGAACAGTTCGTTCGCCAGAATCGCATCTGACGCAATGAACATGAGCGCGCCGACCAGAACGATCCCGTAGCCGGGCGGCAGCGCGATGCCGGCAGCGCCCATCACCAGAATGACGGCGGCATAGGCAATGACGGGCCACCGCATCTGGCCGAGCGACGGCGACAGCCAGACAACATACCCTGCCCCGGCCAGGACGAGCACGCCGCGCGCCAGGTAATTCAGAAGGTCGCCGCTCACCTGCCCCGCTGACCAGAACAGGGCGACATAAAAGACATGCCCGGTGAAAAATGCCGCCATACCCGGGATCAGCCAGCGCTCCGTTTTCCCGGCCAGGAAGGCATCACCCAGCGTGCAGGCAGCCAGGCCTGCAATGAGCATCCAGGGCGCGCCAGCCCAGATGGCGCAGCCGGTGAGGATGACCATGCCGGAAAGCTTCAGCAGCAGCTTGGCCAGACCAGGCGCGCTTCGGCTCAGCGTGAATCCATAGGTAATTGCAAGCAGCCCGGCGAGGCCGAGCGGTAGCCAGAGCGTCACAGGGTATCCCGTACAGGCTCCGGAAGGTTCAGCAACTTGCGGGCCATCGAGCGGTGGCTTTCCTTGACGTGCATACCCACCACGCTCAGCGCTGTGGCCAGCACCGTTGCGTCATCGGTAAAGCCGAGGCCAACCACGACATCGGGAATCACGTCGGCCGGCAGAACAAAATAGGCCGCAGCGCCAAACAGGATGGCTTTGGCCTTCATCGGCGTGCGCGGATCGCGCGCGGCATAGTAGGCCGCCGCCAGATCATCGGCGAAGGGCAGCTTTCCGGCCACGCGCATGAGCTTGGGCACCAGCCCCCGCGCCAACCGCTCATTGCGTTGAATCGTCTTGGGCAGGTAGACATCCCCCTGCCCTTTAACCGTCTCGATGATTTCCGCTGCGTCAGACATTGCGCTCTCCTAGGGGCATTATAATTGAAGTTCGCCGTTTTCGAAAACAAGGAGGGCAGTGCCCCATGGAACTAAATTCTAACATCTCCGCCGTCATTACAGGCGGCGCGTCCGGTCTGGGCGCGGCAACCGCCCGCAAGCTGGCCAGCTACGGCGTCAAAGTTGCGCTGTTCGACCTTAACGCAGAAAAGGGCGAAGCGCTCGCAAAAGAGCTTGGCGGCGTGTTCTGCCATGTCAACGTTACCGATGAAGCTTCGGTGGATGCGGGCTTTGCAAAATCTCGCGCGGCCATCGGCCAGGAACGTATCCTGATCAACTGCGCAGGCACCGGCAATGCCATCAAGACCGCCAGCCGCGACAAAAACACGGGCGAAATCAGCCACTTCGCTCTCGATAAGTTCAACCTGATCATCCAGATCAACCTGGTGGGCACCTTCCGCTGCATCGCCAAATCGGCTGCCGGCATGATGAGCCTCGACCCGCTGCCTTGCGGCGACCGCGGCGCCATCGTCAATACGGCGTCTGTTGCGGCTGAAGATGGCCAGATCGGCCAGGCAGCTTATTCGGCATCCAAAGGCGGCGTTGTCGGCATGACCCTGCCGATCGCCCGCGACCTGTCGCGCGAAAATATCCGCGTCAACACAATCCTGCCGGGCATCTTCAACACCCCGCTGCTGGCCGCTGCCCCTGAGCCTGTAAAACAGGCGCTCGGCGCGCAGGTTCCGTTCCCGCCCCGCCTTGGCTTCCCGGAAGAGTATGCGTCGCTGGCCACCGAAATGGTCCGCAACAACTACTTCAACGGCGAAGACGTACGCCTTGACGGCGCCATCCGCATGGCGCCGCGCTGATCGCAGCGGTAATACGCGAACTCACTTTGGAAAGGGCCCGCTCAACCGAGCGGGCCTTTTTTATTCCGGGCGCTCGCCGCAGCTGTCGCCTGTCGCCGCGTCAGGGGACGACAGCGCCGATGCCCACGCTAGAGTTGCCGCCAACAGAGATGAGCAGGGAGGCCTTGGCCGTGGAATTTGATGACGTTGTCCGGGGGCGGAGAAGTATCCGCGGATTCCAGAAGAAGCCGGTCTCCAAGGCGCTGATCCGGGATATCCTCGAGATCGCCATGCGGGCGCCGACTTCGCTGAATACCCAGCCCTGGAACTTTTATGTGGTCTCCGGCGAAGTGCTCGACCGTATCCGGGCGGGCAATGTCGAGCGCAACCTTGCAGGAGTTCCCGACAGCCGGGAGTTCCGCATGGGGCCGGGCTATGAGGGCCCCCACCGCGAACGCCAGATCGAGATTGCCAAACAGCTTTTCGCCGCGATGGGCATCGAGCGCGAGAACAAGGAAAAACGCATGGACTGGGTTCTGCGCGGTTTCCGCCAGTTTGATGCGCCCGTTTCCATTGTCGTCACCTATGACCGCTCGATCCATGGCAGTGACATTGCCCCTTTTGACTGTGGAGGTGTGGTCAACTGCCTCGTCAATGCCGCCTGGAACAAGGGGCTGGGCTGCGTGATCAACAGCCAGGGCATCATGCAGAGCCCGGTCGTTCGCGCGGAAGCGGGCATCCCGGACGATCAGGTAATCCAGACCTGCGTGGCCATGGGCTGGCCCGATGACAGCTTTCCGGCCAATGCGGTCGTTTCGAAGCGGAAATCTGTCGATGAGGCAGCGGTATTCGTCGGTTTTGAAGACTGAAAAATCGCTGTTTACCCGGCTCCCCTGCCCCAGCGTGACCGCTGGCGCATGCCTGAACGCGCATTAAAATCAAGTTTTCTGTCAGGAGGAACAAGACCATGGCGACCGCTTATATCGTAGCAGCAAAACGCACGGCCGGTGGCCGCAAGAACGGCGCGCTCGCCGAGTGGCACCCCGGAGATCTGGGCGCCCAGGTACTGAACGCCATCGTCGCCGAGACCGGCGTTGATCCCAAGGCAATCGAAGACGTCATCATGGGCTGCGTGTCGCAGGCCGGTGAACAGGCCGGCCAGATCGGCCGCACGGCCGTTCTGGCCTCCAACCTTCCCAATTCTGTTCCCGCTGTGACGATTGACCGCCAGTGCGGCTCGTCCCAGCAGTCGATCCAGTTTGCGGCGCAGGCGATCATGTCCGGCACGCAGGATCTGGTGATTGCCGCCGGCGTTGAAAGCATGACCCGCTGCCCGATGGGCATCAACGCCCGCGCCGGCAAGGTCTTCGACATTCCGACCGACCCGACCCCCGCATCGGTCAAAGAGAAGTTCGGCATCAAGCATTTCAGCCAGTTCGTTGGCGCCGAAATGATCGCCAAGAAACACGGCCACACCAAGGAACAACTCGACGCATTTTCGGTCGAGAGCCA
>JBKBRT010000207.1:0-5234 GCA_046291585.1 Hyphomonas sp. | reverse complement strand
AACGCGCCGCCGAAGCCACCCACCGCCGTACGTACCGGCTCGACAATCACAACATCGCGCATTCAATTCTCCCGAAAGTTCTCAAAAATCTGGCTTCTGTTAAGCCCGCCCGGCGCACCAGTGCAACCCGGCGGACTTAAACCGAATTAGGGGCAATCAGCCCTGCTGGTCGCGTCCCCGCGCGGTCACCTGCTTGCGCGCCTCTTCCACAGCCGACGCCGAGACAGATTTGGAATGCTCAATAGAACGCGTCACTTCTTCTTTCATCGAGTCGGCAAAGGTCATGCCGAAGCCGTCATCGATGAGGGCCTTGTACTTGCGCAGAAGGTCGGGATTGGTCGAGGTCATCTCGGTCGCCATCTGCAGCGCGGCGGGCACCAGATCGGCAGCCGGATAGACGCGGTTGACGAGGCCCCATTTCTCCGACGTTGCCGCGTCGATGAAGTTGCCGGTGAAAGAGAGTTCCTTGGCGCGGCTGATGCCGATGAGGCGGGAGAGTTTCTGCGAAAGCCCCCAGCCTGGCACAATGCCGACGCGGGCATGGGTATCGGCAAAGCGGGTATGTTCGGAGGCGAGCAAGACATCGCACATCAGGGCGAGTTCAAAGCCGCCGGTGATGGCAAAGCCGTTGATCGCGCCGATGATCGGCCAGGGATAGGCTTCGAGCGCGGCGAGCATGTTGATCGATTTGGAATCTTCGTCGGCGCCCAGGGCAAAGCCGGTCTGGCCGGCTTCCTTCAGGTCGATGCCCGCCGTGAAGGCGCGGCCCGCGCCGGTCAGCACGACCGCGCGGATTTCCGGGTCGTCCTTCAGCTCGGTGAACACACGCACGATCTCGGCGCGCAGGGCGCGGTTGAGCGCATTGAGCGCGTCGGGGCGGTTGAGCGTGACCAGGCAGACGGCGCCGTGGCGTTCGGTCAGGACAATAGGTTCGGACATGGGGCGTTCCTCCGGAAGGGTTTGGCAAGTGTGTTAGGCCGGGGCGATCAGCCCGCCAAGCCTGACGCCGCGTCGCGTGGGTCAGGCCTTGCGGCGCGTTGCGAGCCGGTAGAGGCCGATCAGCGCCGCCACGATGGCAATGGCCGCCGCGAGCCAGAACAGGCCGAACTTGACCGGCGTGATCCAGGCCTTAGCGTCGAGCGCGTCCGCCGTACCTGACAGCGCCAGAGTCTGAACGATGTTCTCGGTGAGATCAAAGATGATGACCGCGAAGGCGGGCACCGATGCCAGCTTGCCCCATCTGCCGAAGAAGCGCAGCGCCATTCCGGCAAAGAGCAGGCCGAAGCTCAGCGGGAACAGCGTGTCGACCAGCACCGTCACCCAGAAATGGGCGGTCTTCTGCTCAGGGCTCAGCCCCTCAAACAGCGGGCGGACGTCAGCAGGCGCAGCGACCATATCCAGATACGCCCCGCCGACCTGCGGCGCGAAGATCTGAAACCCGGCGCCCGCCAGGATCATCAGCCCAAAGAGCGCCCACAGGACCGGCGCGCGTGTCAGGAATTGCATCTGGTTTCCCCCTTGGAGTTTTCTTGGAGTTTTCTTAGAGTTTTCTGGCGCGCGGTTGGAGGATTGGTTGGAGTTTTCTGGCCGCCTTATCCTCGCTTTTTCTGCGTCAGGCCGGATCGAGCACAGGCTCCACACCCAGGCTGCGCATCAATGCTTCAAGCTCGCCCTGCACGGTGGCCAGAAGGCCCGTATCGACGGCGCGGGCCACCAGCGCCACGCCATTGTCGCCCATCCCCAGATACCAGGGATAGGACCCGATGGAGACGCTGGGATACGTCCTGGCGATTTCGCCGAGCCGCTCGGCAATGTCGCCTTCGCGCAAGCCTGCCCCGCGCAGCTGCACCTTGTGAACCCGCTCGCCGCCTTCGAGGCGCGGGCCGATATCTTCCAGCATCGCCCGGGCAATCTGGGGCACACCCGCCAGCGTGAACACGTTCTCCATCTGGAAGCCCGGCGCGCCCGATACCGGGTTCTGCACGATCTTCGCCCCGTGCGGAATGCGCGCCATGCGGCGGCGGGCGGGGGTGAATTCGGTGTTCATGGCGGCGTAGCGCCTGGCCATGTCGGCGATCACGTCGGGATGTTCGGAGATGCCCGTATTGAAGGCCGCCGCAATAGCGTCTGCCGTAATGTCATCATGCGTGGGCCCGATACCGCCCGTGGTGAAGACGTAAGTGTACTTCGCCCGCAGGGCATTCACCGCCACCACGATCTCTTCCTGCACATCCGACACCGTCCGGCACTCGCGCACCGGAATGCCGATCGGCTCTAGGTACTGGGCGATCTGCTGGAGATTGATGTCGCGGGTGCGCCCTGAGAGGAGCTCATCCCCGATCAGCAGGACGGCGGCGGTGGGCTGGGTCATTCAGTCTCCTCAAGGGCTTCATAAACAAGTCGGGCGGAGGCCGCGCGGGCATCAAAGCCGGGGCCAGCCCCGCCGAAATGCTGCACCATGCCGATGAAGTACAGGTCGTTTTCCGGGTCCACCCAGAACCAGGTGCCCGCTGCCCCGCCCCACATATAGGCGCCTCTGGGGTAAGCGCGGTCAGCCGCAGGCTCGTGGATCACCGCTACATTGAGGCCAAAGCCAACACCGGTTGCGGTATCGGCCGATGCGCCGTCATGGCCGATATGGACGCCCGGCGGCAGCATGTCGGTGGCCATCATGCGAACCGTTTCGGGCTTGAGGATCTGCGTTCCCTCCAGCGTGCCCTCATTGACCAGCATCTCGGCGAAGCGGGCATAGTCCGCCATCGTGGACACCAGCCCATGCCCGCCGCCCTCAAAGGCAATTGTATCGCGGGTGTAGCGGAAACTCGGCGCCGCGGCCGGTATGAAACCGGTGCCATCGGGCGCGTTGACGTAGACATCAGCAAACCGGTCGTACTTCTCCTCCGGAACGAAGAAGGCCGTATCCTCCATGCCAAGGGGTCCGAAGAGACGCCACTGAAAGAACTCGCCCAGGGACATGCCCGACAATTTCTCGACGAGGTAGCCCTGGATATCGACAGAGATCGAATAGTCCCAGGTCGTGCCCGGCTGGTGGAGCAGCGGGATGGACGACACGCGCTGGATGAAGGCGTCCATGTCCGGCGCGGCAAACACTTCCAGCTCCCGGAACCGGTCATTGACATAATCCCCGCCCCGCAGGCCGTAACCAAAACCGGCAGTGTGGCTCATCAGTTCCTGCATCGTCGGCGGGCGGCGCATCGGCTCCAGGATCGGCTGGCCCGCGTCATCCATACCGGTGACGACCTGCAGCCCCTCAAATTCGGGGATGTACCGGGTGACCGGATCATCCAGCCGAAACTTGCCCTCCTCCCACAGCATCAGCAGCGCCACACCGGTGACCGGCTTGGACATGGAATAGATGCGATAGATTGTGTCCTCTTCAATCGGGGCCTGATCGGCCTCGCGGCG
This sequence comes from Hyphomonas sp., assembly GCA_046291585.1. Lineage (GTDB taxonomy): Bacteria > Pseudomonadota > Alphaproteobacteria > Caulobacterales > Hyphomonadaceae > Hyphomonas. The sequence goes on along the minus strand of JBKBRT010000207.1, from coordinate 1,808 downwards.
AATGCCGGCCTGCAGGTCGGAGATGATCTCGCCGTCTTTCACAAGCCGGGTTGCAATCCCTTTGACCTGGCCGTCGGCCACGTATTCCGCCATGCGAGTCTCAAGCGCTGCGATACCTTGCGCGCTGAAAGCGGCCTTATCAGCCTCTGTGACCCTTGAAGGCGCTGCCTCCGCTGACGAGGCCAGAGGGGTCTCCGGCGCACTGCCGCAGGCCGCCAGCAGGACCACGACAGAAAGTGCGAAACTTCCTGACAAACTCTTTGTCAACTGCCGCATTCCGTTGCCTCCCGTGTGTCTTGCGCGCTTCTAACTGGCAGCGCCTGCGGCCCGGGGCAAGGCAACAGTTGATTAGGTGTGGAAAACCGGCGTTTCCCCTGCCATATTGGGCCGATGAACGACACAAACCTCCTCCTGCCCATGCGCACGGGCGAAATCCGTATCCACGATGCCGAAGGCTTCGAAGGGATGCGCCGCGCCGGCCGCCTCGTCGCCGAATGTCTCGATATGCTGGTTCCGGAAGTCAAACCCGGCGTCACGACCGAGCATCTGGACAATCTGGTGCGTCAGTTCGTGCAGGACCATGGCGCGATTTCGGCCACCATCGGCTATCGCGGCTATCGTCATGCGTCCTGTATCTCGGTGAACCACGTCATCTGCCACGGGATACCGGGCGGTAAGGCGCTGAAAGAGGGCGACATAGCCAATATCGATGTGACGCTGATCCTCGATGGCTGGCATGGCGACCACAGCCGGATGTTTGGCGTGGGCGAAGTGAAGCGCAAGGCCGAGCGTCTTATGGAAGTGACCTACGAAGCCATGATGGCCGGCATTGCCGCGGTAAAACCCGGTGGCCGGTTTGGCGATATCGGCGGCGCGATCAGCGAGATCGCCCGGCTCAACCGTTATTCGGTGGTCGACGATTTCTGTGGCCATGGCCTCGGGCGGCTCTTTCACGATGAGCCCAACGTGGTGCACTCCGCCAAGGCAGGCACCGGCCTGGAGCTCAAACCCGGCATGTTCTTCACGATTGAGCCGATGCTGAACCTCGGCCGCCGCGACGCCGCTATCCTGCCCGATGGCTGGACGGCTGTGACCCGGGACCGGCAGCTTTCCGCCCAGTTCGAGCATTCCGTCGGCGTGACCGAAACCGGCGTCGAGATTTTCTCAGCTTCTCCAAAGGGCTGGCATGAGCCTTACAAGGCGAAGGTGGCCTGACCGCCTTTCGCGGCGAGGACCGCCATTGAGAACTTCCTTTGCAGCCGCTTGACGAATTTGCGTGTTCGTGAAATGTTCCGGCATGCTTTTCGCGCCGGTCATTCTCGCTACCCCTCGCGTCGGAGGCCCCGGCTTTCGCCGGGATGACAGGTTCTCATGAGCCGGAAAAAAACATCAGTGCACGGCGCGCAGGAGGCCAACCATCCGTTCACGCTGGTTGACGTATCCGAAAAGCCCCACTGGCAGGGCCATCGGGATCGGCTGCGCACCAAACTCCTGAAACGCGGCGCGGGCGCGCTGGATGATTACGAGATCCTAGAAGTGCTGCTCATGGCATTCATCCCGCGCCGGGATGTAAAGCCGATCGCCAAGGCACTTGAAGCCCGGTTCGGCAGCCTCTCTGCCATTCTCGCCGCGCCCGTCGAAGACCTTGTGAAGGTCGGCGGTGTGGGCGACTCGGTGGCGGCCTACATCAAGGCCATTGCCGAGCTTCACTCCCGCGCCGGGCGCGAAGAGATCAAGGCGAAGGAGGTCATTTCCTCCTGGAGCGCTCTTGTCGCCTATGTCCGCCGTGAGTTGCAGCATGAGAAACG
>JBKBRT010000206.1:0-5250 GCA_046291585.1 Hyphomonas sp. | reverse complement strand
GGGGTTTCGGAGTAAGCGGCGTATAAATCGGGGCGGCGGTCAAAAGTCAACGCCTTTGAGCGGCTGATTCGCCACTCTTCTATCCGCCTGTGGTCGCCGGACAGCAAAACCGGGGGGGTCTCCCGCCCTTCCCACTCTCTGGGGAGGGTATAATGGGGGTATTCGAGGAGGCCATTCTCAAAAGATTCCCCTGTAATGGAGGCAGAATTGCCCGCCACGCCGGGGAGGAGACGGATCGCGGCCTCCAGCATGGCCATGGCCGCGACATCTCCGCCCGCCAGGACAAAATCTCCGAGGGATACTTCCTGCATATTCCGCGCTTCTATGGCGCGCTCATCAAGACCCTCAAACCTTCCGCAGAAGAGGATAACCCCCGGCCCCGCGGCCCATTCCCTTGCCATTTGCTGGTCAAACCGGCGCCCGCGCGGTGACAGATACACGACAGGACGTGCCAAAAGGGTGCCACTTTCGGCCAAATCCGGACACTTCGGGACAGAATCGACCGCTGCTGCGGCCACGTCCGGACGCAGAACGAGCCCTGCCCCACCCCCGGCCGGCGTATCATCGACCTTACGATGCTTGCCCAGACCGAAGGCGCGCAGATCCACCGTTTCGAGATCCCAGATACCTTCGGCGCGCGCCCGGCCGAGGATCGACGCGCCAAGCGGGCCCGGCCAAGCTTCCGGGATGAGGGTGATGGCAGTGGCCTTGAACATGGGCGGGGTTTAGCGCGGGCCGGGCCGCGCGTCACCCACCCGCCGGTTCAGGATCGGTTTCAGACTTGCGCGCGTTCAATGGCACCGATCCACCACCATTGCCGAACATCAGTTCGCGCCCGGCATACATCCCCCCGGTAAGCTGGAGGGCGAAGCGTTCTTCGTCGCGGCGGCGGACTTCGTCGAGCGCGTCAGTGATCGCGTCTTCGGGTTCTCCCAGCCGGTCGAGGGCCGCATGGGCAAATTTGAGCGCGGATTCGAAGGTTTCGCGGACGGGATAGTCGACACCCGCTTTCACGAGCTCAAGGCCGTGATCGCGGTCATACGCCCGGGCGAGCAGGAGGGCGTTTGGAAACTCATGCCGGACAAGCTCGACGATCTTGGTGGCGGCGGCCTTATCATCGACACAGACCAGCACGAGAGACGCGTGATGAGCCCCGGCGGCGTGGAGAATGTCGAGCCGGGCGCCATCGCCATACCAGACCTTGAAGCCGAACTGCCCGGCGACCCGGATTATCTCGGGATCATTGTCGATGGTGGTGATCGTGTAGCCGCGCGCCAGCAGCGGCTGGCTGACGACCTGGCCGAAGCGGCCAAAGCCGATAAGGAGAGCCGTGCCGCGCGTGTCATGCGGGGTTTCCACCCCGCTGGCATCGACCTCCACTTCCGGCATCAACCGGTCATGGATCAGGACAAAGAGCGGCGTCATCGCCATCGACACGATGATGATGGCCGTCAGCATGGCGCTGCCTTCCGGATCAATGATGCCGACTGCCAGAGCGGCCGCGTAGAGGACGAAGGCAAACTCCCCGCCTTGTGTCATCAGGACGGTACGCTCGATGGCTTCGCGGTGACCCGCCTTGAAGGCGCGGGCGACGCCGTAGACCCCGGCGGCCTTCAGGATTGTGAAGGCAACCACGCTGATGGCGATGATCTGCCAGTTGGCGAGGATGACCGTGATATCCAGCGACATGCCCACGGCAAGGAAGAACAGCCCGAGCAGGATGCCCCGGAAGGGCTCGATATCCGCTTCCAGCTCATGCCGGTAAGACGATTCCGACAGCAGCACGCCCGCCAGGAAAGCGCCCATGGCGGTGGACAGCCCCCCCAGCTGCATCCACCAGGCCGCGCCGAGCACGAGCAGCAGCGAAGCGGCCGTCATCACTTCCCGGGCGCGGGCCGCCGCCAGAATGCGGAAAATGGGATTGAGAAGGTAGCGGCCCGCCAGGACGAGGCCAATGATGGCGCCAAGACCGATGACGACGCCGAGGAAGCGATCCGTGAGGGTGACATCCCCTGCCCCCGGCGCCAGGAAGGCGACGAAGGCGAGAAGGGGCACAATCGCAAGATCCTCGAACAACAGGATCGACACCATCTTCTGGCCGCGCGGCTTTGCAAGATCGCCGCGTTCCTGCAGCATCTGCATGACGATGGCGGTGGAGGTGAGGACAAAGCCGGTGCCTGCGACCAGCGAGGTCTGCGGAGAATAGCCGAGCGCCATGCCGACCCAGGACAGGAGCAGGATGCAGATGCCGACCTGCGCAAGGCCCAGGCCGAAAATGTCCCTGCGCATCGACCAGAGCCGCGAGGGCTGCATCTCCAGCCCGATGATGAAAAGAAACATCACGACGCCGAGTTCAGCGATATGCAGGATGGCTTCGGGCTCGGTGACCACGCGAAAGCCGAAGGGGCCAATGACGAGGCCGGCGGCGAGATAGCCGAGGACCGAGCCAAAACCGATGCGTTTGAACAGAGGCACCGCCAGAACGGCCGAGCCCAGAAGGATGACAATCGGCGCGAGATCCATCGCATGCGATTCAGCGGCCATCGGGGTCCCCTACGATCAGGCAGAACTAGTTTTAAAGGGATTGGCGCGCTGCGCAACGCTGCGCTTTGCCTGAAATCGCCCTCAGCGCTGGAAGGCTGACAGGCCCCCCGGTTTACGGCTATGAGGCGGGGGTAAAAACAAGGCTGCCCCATGAGCCCAGCACCCCGCCTCTCGGTCCTGATCCCCTTCTTCAATGAAGCCGGTAACATCCATCCCGTGATCGAGGAGGTGCATACAGCGCTCCTCGGCATCGATTTCGAGATTATCTGCGTCAATGACGCGTCGGGCGATGCGACGGGCGCGGAGCTGGCCGAGGCGAAAGCCAACCATCCCGGCACGGTGACGGTGCTGACCCATATTCAGCGGCGGGGGAAATCCGCTGCGCTGTTCACCGGGCTGAAATCGGTTCGCGGGGAGTGGGTGCAGCTGCTGGACGGGGACGGGCAGAACGACCCGGCCGACACGGCGCGCCTCTGGACAGATATCATCGTGCCCGGCGCGCCGGGCCGGCTGGGCATCATTGCCGGCAAGCGCAACAGCCGCAACGATTCAGGGTTCAAATGGGTTCAGTCGCGCGTGGCCAATGGCATACGCCGGTTTGTGCTGCAGGATGATGCCAAGGATACCGGGTGCGGATGGAAGCTGATCCGGACGGCCGCTTTCCGGGACCTGCCTTTCTTTGCGTCCATGCACCGTTTCCTCCCGGCCCTGATCAAACGGGCCGGATGGGACGTGCGCGAGGAACTGGTGAATGACCGCCCGCGCCTGGCCGGGCAATCCAAATATGGATTTCTCGGCCGTCTGGGCGCGGGGGTGTTCGACCTGATCGGCATGTTCTGGCTGATCCGGCGCGGTGGCTATGGCATTGCCGCCGAGTGGGGTGATCCGCGCGCGGATTGATCTAGTCCTGCGCGCTGCCTGGACGGCGGCTACCCCGGCCTCCGCCGCCTTCTCCACCCCTGCCCCGGCCGCCTTCAACACGGGGGGGCGGTGAGGGGCGCGAGACAGCTGTCGGCGGAGGTGAGGGACGCGCTTCGGGCGCGGGCGCAGACCGCCGGCCGGTGTCGCCACCACCGCGCCCGGCATCCCCGCCGCCGCGACGCGGTGTATCCGCTGCCGGACGGACGCCGCCGCCCGGCGCGCCCAGAAGACGCTCGCCGCCCCGCCCACCGCCGTCGCCCCGCATCCCGCCCTCGCGGCCGGTACGCTCCGACCCCGGACGACCACGCGGCCTCTCGGACGGCGCGCTTACGGCCGGTGGCGAAGAGATGGCTGGCGGCGTTCCCGTGAACGCCCCTGCGCCGGAGCGGCCTTCGCCGCGACCGCCGCTGCGATCACCCCGATCGCGTCGATCACCTCGGTCGCGCCGATCACCCCAGTCGCGGCCGGACCCTGAAGGAGGCGTTGAAATCACCGAGCCGTCGCCAGGACGGCCTGACCAGTCACCCCTGCCCCGGCCATCGCCGCGACGGGGATCAGTTGGAATGACGCCGCTGTCTGTACGGGAGGGGCCGGTGCGATCCGTGCGCGGGCCATCGCCGCCGCGCCCGGCGCGGTCGCCCGCGCCCCAGCTGCGGTCTCTGACATCGGTCCGCTCCCGGGGGGAGCCCACACTGCCGCGGCCATCGCCGCCACGACCCGGGCGGGCGTCCGAGCCGCGGTCGCGGTCACGGTCCCAACCGCCATCACCGCGCCCGTCGCCGCGTCCCGGTCCTCGGTCGGAGCCTCGGCCCGGGCCGCGATGATCATCCCGGCCGCCCCAGCTTGGCCGCTGGCGCCAATCGTCCCGGTGGCCCCGGCGGTCCCAGTGCTTGTGGCTCTGACCCCAGTTTTTCTTCCAGTAGGTGTTGATGACAACCGGGCGCGGATGAACGCGGTAGGTGTAGGACACGTAGCGCGGGCCGCCGGTGGGGCGCCAGGCAAAGCCGTAGGGATCATATCCCCAGCGCGGATCGTAATAGCCGAAGCGCCAGTAGTCCGGGGAATAGCCATAATGCTGAACGCTGAGGCGCACAGAGCTGGAATAGCCGTAATTCCAGGTGTCGTAGCCATAGGCTTCGTTGTGCGCGTAGCGGATGTAGCCATTGTTATCGCGCGTGAACATCAGGCCGTGCTGGGCCTCGGTGTATTCAAAGATCGGCCGGATGGAGGAGACACGTCCGTTGAGATCAAACCAGGCCAGATCGGCGACATCCTCGCGGACGAAGACGCAGCGGCCGGTGAAATTGACGTGCTCGCAGAGCTCCCACTGGCCGGCAAGGACCGCGACGGAGCGGGCCCGGTCGTTGAAGGCCAGATCATGCATCGAGGCGAAGGGATCGAAAGCTTCGCGGACATCGCCGTAGAAATTTTCCGATGTGAAGAGCGCGATGGCGGCCGGTGGCTGGCCCTCATCATAGTAGGCGCCCTGGGCGAGCGCCGGAACGCCGGCCGCAACCGGTAGCGAGAGGGCGAGCGCAAAGCGCCGGATCGAGACCCGCATCTGGGGGTTCCTTTCATCCATTACGCTTTCAGAATGAGACACCTCACCTGAACAGGCCGCAACAAGCAGCGCTCTGGCTGCAATCGGATGTTAGGGGGCCGGATCGCCGTCTTCATCCGGGTTCGCCCAGAGGGAGAGTTCGGGGATCACGATGCGGCGGGCGGCGACGTCGATGACGGGCACATCGGCGCGGGTCAGCGGGACGTAGACGGTCGACTGGGCGC
>JBKBRT010000205.1:0-5253 GCA_046291585.1 Hyphomonas sp. | reverse complement strand
CCCGGCGTGGAAGAGAGCCACCGCTCCCTGTTCGACGGCACAAATTCCGGCCTCGCGGTCAAAGGCAAACCGATCATCTCGGTCCAGCACCACCCCGAAGCCTCCCCCGGCCCCCAGGACAGCTTCTACCTCTTCACCCGCTTCGCCGGCCTGATGCGGGATTACCGCGCGAAATAGAGACGGCGCGGCTTACTCCTCCCCCGTTTACGGGGGGCGAGGCGGAAAAGGCATCGCACCGCGATGCCCCGCCGAACGCAGCGAAGCGGATGGAGGAGCCCCAAACCCAAACTTCAAAGCCTAGCGCCCCACAAGCAACGCGCAGGCGCAGGTGCCACGGGCTTCAGCCCGTGAACAGCACCGAGCAATCTAAATAAGCTTCGCCTCAGTCTTCGCGCGCACTTCGTCTTCCGTCACGCCCGGCGCCAGCTCAACGAGCTTAAGCCCGCCCTCAACCACATCCATCACGCAAAGATCGGTGATGATCCGGTCAACCACGGCCTTCCCCGTCAGCGGCAGCGTGCATTCTTTGAGCACCTTGCTCTCGCCCGCCTTGTTGGCGTGATCCATCACGACCACCACGCGGCCAACGCCCGCCACAAGGTCCATCGCCCCGCCCATGCCCTTGACCAGCTTGCCGGGGATCATCCAGTTGGCAAGGTCGCCATTCTCCGCCACTTCCATCGCGCCCAGGATCGCCATCGCGATCTTGCCGCCCCGGATCATCGCAAAGGAAGTCGCGCTGTCAAAATACGCCGTATGCGGAAGCTCCGTGATCGTCTGCTTGCCCGCGTTGATCAGGTCGGCGTCTTCCTCGCCCTCAAACGGAAACGGCCCCATGCCCAGCATGCCATTCTCCGATTGCAGCGTCACATTCACGCCCGCCGGAATATGGTTTGCCACCAGCGTCGGGATCCCGATGCCGAGGTTCACATACATCCCGTCCTTCAGCTCCTGCGCGGCCCGCGCCGCCATATCATCGCGTGTCCAGGCCATCAGCTTGCCTCCCTCTTCCGCACAGTTCGCTGCTCAATCCGCTTCTCATGCGTTCCCTGGACGATCCGGTGCACATAAATCCCCGGCAGGTGAATGCCATCGGGATCAAGCTGCCCGGGCTCCACAATCTCTTCCACTTCCAGCACGCACACCTTCCCGCAGGTGGCCGCCGGCTGGTTGAAGTTGCGCGCCGTCTTGCGGAAAATCGCGTTGCCCGTCGTATCCGCCTTCCAGGCTTTCACGATGGCAAGGTCGGCAAAGATCCCCTCTTCGAGAATGTAGGTCTGCCCGCCAAACTCCTTGTGTTCCTTGCCCTCGGCGATCACGGTGCCCACGCCCGTCTTGGTGTAGAAGCCCGGAATGCCCGCGCCGCCCGCCCGCATCCGTTCGGCGAGGGTGCCCTGCGGGTTGAACTCCAGCTCCAGCTCCCCGGAAAGATACTGCCGCATGAACTCGGCATTCTCGCCCACGTATGAGCTCATCATCTTCTTCACCTGCCGCGTCTCCAGCAGCAGGCCGAGGCCAAAGCCATCCACGCCCGCATTGTTGGAGGCGACGGTCAAATTCTTCACCCCGCTCTCGCGGATCGCCGCGATGGAGAGCTCCGGAATGCCGCAGAGGCCAAAGCCGCCCGCCGCGATCAGCATGCCATCGGAAAGAAGACCGTCGAGGGCCTCCTTGGCGGACTTGTAGACCTTACTTGCCATCGGGCCCGTCACTCCTTCTCTGCTGCGCCAGGATCGCGCCTACCAGACACCTATCACGATTTCGCGCGCCTTAAATGCCCCAGGCCGCGATAAAATTCAACACCTGTTGAAAAGCAGGATCAGACCGCCTCAACCGTCTGCTCGATCGCGCCAAAGATCGAATGCCCGGCCGTATCCAGCATCTCGATACGCACGCTGTCGCCCGGCTTCATGAACGGCGTTTTGGCCGCGCCGTCCGCGATGGTCTCGATCATGCGGATCTCCGCGATGCAGGAATAGCCAAGCCCGCCCTCGGAGACGGGCTTGCCCGCCCCGCCGCCTTCATCCTTGTTGGAAACGGTGCCCGACCCGATGATCGATCCCGCCACCAGCGCGCGGGTCTTCGCCGCATGCGCCACCAGGCGTGGCAGGCTGAATGTTGCGTCGACGCCAGCGTTCGCCCGGCCAAACGGCTGGCCATTGAAATCCACGCGCAGCGGCAAATGCACCAGGCCATCCTTCCAGGCCTCGCCCAGCTCATCCGGCGTCACCGCCACCGGCGAAAACGCGCTCGCAGGCTTCGCCTGGAAAAATCCAAACCCCTTGGCGAGTTCCCCGGGGATCAACCCGCGCAGGGAAACATCATTGCAGATCATCACCAGACGGATCAGTTTGGCCGCTTCTGCCTCCGACACGCCCATCGGCACGTCATCGGTGATCACGGCCACCTCCCCTTCCATGTCGCAGCCCCAGGCCACGTCTTTGAGGGGGATCGCGTCGCGCGGCCCCAGGAACCCGTCGCTGCCGCCCTGATACATCAGCGGATCGGAATAGAAACTCTCAGGCACCTTGTCGCCCCGCGCGGCGCGCACAAGCTCCACATGGTTGATATAGGCCGATCCGTCCGCCCACTGATAGGCGCGCGGCAGAGGGCTCATCGCGTCATGCTCATGAAACCGGAACGTCGGCACAGACCCCAGCTCCACCTGCTCGGCCAGCATGGCAAGCTGAGGCGCATAAATGTCCCATTTATCCAGCGCCGCCTGCAGCGTCGGCGCAATCCGCGCCGCGTCCGTCGCCCGCGTCAGATCCCTGGAAACAACAACAAGGCGCCCATCCCGGGTGCCATTTTTCAGTGTAGCGAGTTTCATGTCTGGTGTTTCCTCTCAAATTTTCTTAGCCCCCTCGCCCTCTCTCAGGGAGAGGGGGCGTGAGGAGAAGCGATTGCACTGCAATCGCCCCAACGCGGGTGAGGGAGCACGCCCTCTCAATAGAATGCAAGCTCGGAAATGTTGCGCCCCCTCACCCCTGCCCCTCTCCCCAAGGGGCGAGGGGTTCAAGGACGCTGTGCGACGCTCCTACTTCGTTTCTGCCGCAATCTTCTCATGCAACCACGCCGCATGCCGGGGCGCCTTCTTCGTCGCGCTCCATTCCTCGATCATCGGCTCGGCCACGCTTTTCAGCTGCGCCATCTGTTCCGGCGTGCTGATGTCGGCGGCCAGCTCCAGCCGGTGCCCATTGGGATCAAAGAAATAGATCGACTTGAAGATGCCATGATGCGTCGGCCCCAGCACGGCGATGCCCAGGCTTTCGAGATGCGCCTTGGCCGCATGCAGTTCGTCCAGAGACCCCAGCCGCAACGCAATATGCTGCACCCAGACCGGCGTATTCGGATCGCGCCCCATCTCGGGCTGCTCGGGCAGCTCAAAGAAGGCCAGAACATTGCCATTCCCCGCATCGAGGAAAATGTGCATGTACGGATCATACGCCCCGGTGGAGGGCACATGATCTTCGGCGATGGCCAGCTGGAACTCCATGCCCAGCGTCTTCTTGTAGAATGCCACCGTCTCCTTCGCATCCTTGCAGCGATAGGCAACGTGGTGAACGCCTTTGAGTTTTGGGGTTGCCATCAAACCTTCTCCTCAGTCTTCAGTACACCGCGATCAATCTGATCCCGTTCCATCGATTCAAACAAGGCCTTGAAATTGCCCTCGCCAAAGCCGTCCTTATAGTCGCCCTTGCGCTGGATGAACTCGAAGAATACCGGCCCCACCTGCGCCTGCGCGAAGATCTGCAGCAAGAGGCGCGGCTCGCCGCCCTCGGTCGTTCCGTCCATGAGAAGGCCGCGCGCCTGCAGCGCTTTCACGTCCTCGCCATGCCCGGGCAGACGCCCGTCGAGCATCTCATAGTATGCGGCTGGCGGCGCTGTCATGAACGGCACGCCCAGCTTCTGCAGCCGGTCCCAGCAGGCATAAAGATCGTCACAGATCAGCGCGATATGCTGGATGCCCTCGCCGTTGAACTCCCGCAGGAACTCCTCGATCTGGCCGCCCCCGCCCTTGCCTTCTTCGTTCAGCGGTATACGGATCTTCCCGTCTGGCGCCGTCAGCGCCTTGGAGGTGAGGCCCGTATATTCGCCCTTGATGTCAAAATAGCGGATTTCGCGGAAATTGAAGAGCTTCTCATAGAAGTCCGCCCAATATTTCATGCGGCCGCCATACACATTGTGCGTCAGGTGATCGATCAGCTTGAAGCCCGCGCCCACCGGCGTCTTGTCGACACCGGGCAGATATTCAAAGTCGATGTCATAGATCGACAGCTCGCCCGCCCCGGTGTCATAGCGGTCGATCAGATAGATGATCGAATTGCCAATGCCGCGAATGCCGGGAATGTGCAGCTCCATCGGCCCGGTCTCCACCTGTACCGGCTCTGCCCCCTGCGTCAGCAGATGGTCATAGGCCAGCCTCGCATCGCGCACCCGAAAACCCATCCCGCAGGCAGAGGCGCCATGCTCGCGCGCAAAATACCAGGCGGCCGATTTGGGCTCGTAATTGGTGATCAGGTTGATGCCGCCCTGGCGCCACAGTTCCACATCCTTGGAGCGGTGCCGGGCAATCTTCGCAAAGCCCATGGCTTCAAAAACCGGCTCGAGAATGCCTTTCTCGGGCGCAGAAAACTCGATGAATTCGAAACCGTCGAGACCTGCGGGATTGTCGAAAAGATCAGCCATGTCAAAAGGGCTCCATATTGCGCTTGGGAAATATATAGTTTCATATGTAACTAAATCTTCCCGCCGCCGCAAGAGACGGTTCAAACAGGGTCTTCAGATGTCCGACACGCCGCTGCGCCTTTCCACCTTTCTGCCCTTCCGGCTGTCCGTCCTGTCCAACGCCATCTCGCAGAAGATTGCCCAGCTTTATGACCGCGAGTTTGGCCTCTCCATCTGGCAATGGCGCGTCATGGCGGTGACCGCCGACACCCCCGGCATCAGCGCCACCGAAATCGGCCAGCGCACCCAGATGGACAAGGTCGCCGTCAGCCGCGCCGTCGCCGGCCTCATCGAAATGGGCTATCTCGAACGCCGCCCCTCCGAAGACGACGCCCGCCGCTCCAACCTCTACCTCACCCGATCCGGCGCAGACATCTACACGCTGATCGTCCCCCTGGCGAAATCCGAAGAAGCTCACCTCGTCTCGAGCCTCTCCGAAACCGAACAGGCCGAGCTGACCCGCCTGATGATCAAACTCGCCCAGGCCGCCTCCCCGGACCGCGAACTCTGGTAAGGAAGTGTCCG
>JBKBRT010000011.1:0-28032 GCA_046291585.1 Hyphomonas sp. | reverse complement strand
AGCCGCGCCGTTACCGGATTGGCCGCAGACAGATGAAAGCGCAGGAGGGTCCCGTCCCCCTCCGGCCGGGCCAGCACCGGCGTATGGCTGACCAGGGGCGCGGTCTCCCCATTCACGCTGACGAGCGCAAGCGGATGGGCAGTCATCCGCGCCAGCAGAGTGGCGGGGCCTGTTTCGCGGAAGCGGGGCGATGGATGCATGTCAGACGCCAGGGCTCAGAAGAGGGTGCCCTGCCCCCCTTTCGGGGAGCTTGCGGATTTCGGTTTTGGCGCCGGCGGGGGCGTCTCGCCGTCGAACGGCGCGGCGGTGATGTCGCCGTCCGCAAATGTCACGCGAATGGCCGGAAGTGGCCGCGCTTGGCCGGAACTGCGCACCAATTGGCCGGAAGTGTCCCGTACGAGGGCGTATCCGCGCTTCAAAGTGGCCTGGTAGGACAGCGTTTCGAGCAGCTTGCCTTCGGCGTTGAGCGCCGCCTTGCGCTGCTCGATTCCGCGCATCAGGGCAGGGCGCGCGCGCACGGCGGTGTCCCGCAAACGCTGGCGCTGGCCGCGGATTTCCGCCCGCAGGGTAGAGGGGGAAAGCTGCAGGCGCGAGAGCTTCAGACGGGCCTTCTGGGTCAGCGCCAAGGCCGCGCGGGGCAGGCTGGCGGAGGCAAAGTCCAGCCGCTGACGCTTTGATTGCAAGAGGCTTTCCGGCCGGGGCAGGCGGGCGGCGGCCAGCTTGTCGCGGGCCCGGGAAAGGGCGCGCGTGAGGGCGCGTTTCAGGCGCTGGCCGGACTCCTCAATGCCCAGCATCAGCTCGGTGCGCACGGGCACGGCGATCTCGGCCGCCCCGGTCGGCGTCGGCGCCCGCCGGTCCGAAACGTAATCGATCAGCGTGGTATCGGTCTCGTGCCCAACCGCTGAAATCAAAGGGATTTCACTCTCGAAGGCGGCCCGAACGACCACCTCCTCATTGAACGGCCAGAGGTCCTCAATCGACCCGCCGCCCCGCGCCACAATCAGCACATCGGGCCGGTCCGCGCCGGTCATGGCGTTGAACCCCCGGATGCCGGCAGTCACCTGCGCGGCGGCCTGCTCGCCCTGAACCAAGGCCGGCCAGACGATGACGCGGACGGGAAACCGCTCGCGAATCCGGTGGAGAATGTCCCGGATCACGGCGCCCGTGGGGGATGTGATCACCCCGATCGTGCGGGGCATATAGGGGATGGGCTTCTTGTGCCTGGCGTCGAAGAGGCCCTCGGCCGCGAGTTTTTTCTTACGCTCTTCAAGGAGTTGCATCAGCGCGCCCGCCCCGGCAGGGCGCATCGTGCTGGCGATCATCTGATAGGCCGAGCGGCCTTCATAGGTGGAGAGGCGCCCCGTGGCGACCACCTCCAGCCCTTCCTCGGGCCGGAAGGTCAGCCGGTCGACCTGCCCGCGCCACATGATGGTGTTGAGCACCGCCTTGTCGTCTTTGAGGTCAGCATACATGTGCCCGGACTTGGCGATGGTGACCCGGCCGAGTTCGCCGCGCACGGTCACCTGGTCGTAATTGGTCTCGATCGTCCGCTTCAGGCTCGCGGCGAGTTCTGAAACGGTCAGTTCAGGCTGATTTGTCGTGGGCGAGTCAGGCATGGGGCTTGATCCCATGCCCTGCTCAGCGCATCAAGCCGCCCCATGAACATACTCCTGATCGGATCGGGCGGCCGTGAACACGCCCTGGCCTGGAAGATGGCGCAGTCGCCGCTGGTGGACGTGGTGCATTGCGCGCCCGGCAATCCCGGCATGGATGAGGTCGGCCCGTGCTTTGACGTGGCAGTGGACGATATTGACGGCCTGGTGAACCTGGCCCTCCAGATCGAGCCGGACCTGATCGTCATCGGCCCCGAAGCCCCCCTCGCGCTCGGCCTGTCAGACATCCTGCGCGCCCGCGGCTTTGACGTCTTCGGCCCCTCCAGAGAAGCGGCCCAGCTGGAAGCCTCCAAGGCCTTCTCCAAGGCGCGGATGACGAAATACGGCGTGCCGACAGCGGCCTATGACGAGTTTACCGCTGCCGCCCCCGCCAAGGCCTTCCTGCGCAAGATGCGCGCGCCCTACGTGCTGAAAGCCGACGGTCTGGCCGCGGGCAAAGGCGTGGTGATCGCCCAGACGCTGGAAGAGGCAGACGCCGAAATCGACGAGATGCTGTCGGGCAAATTCGGTTCGGCCTCGGCAACGCTGGTGATCGAGGAGTTCATGGAGGGCGAGGAAGCCAGCGTGTTCGTCATCACCGATGGCGAAGGCGCGATCTATCTGCCCGCCGCGCAGGACCACAAGCGCGTGGGGGATCGCGACACCGGCCCCAACACCGGCGGCATGGGTGCCTATGCCCCCGCCCCGGTCGTCAGTGAAGAGATCATGGCCCGCGTCAGACGCGAGATCGCCGAGCCTATGCTGCGCGGCATGGCGAAGGACGGCATGCCCTATCAGGGCGTGCTCTATATCGGTGTCATGGTCACGCCCGAAGGCCCCAAGGTCGTCGAGTTCAATGCGCGCTTCGGCGATCCTGAATGCCAGGTGCTGATGAAGGGCCTGACGGGCGATATCGTCCCGGCGATCCTCGTGGCCGCAACCGGCGGCCTCAAAGGCGCCGAGGAGGCGTTTGAAGCGCTGCTGGACTTGGAAAACTTCCAACCCGCCGCCACCGTCGTGCTCGCCGCCAACGGCTATCCGGGCGGTTACGAAAAAGGCAGCGTCATTGAGGGCGTCAAGGAGGCGGGCGCGCTCGAAGGCGTCACTGTTTTCCATGCGGGCACCGATGTGGCCGAAGGCGGAAAGCTCGTCGCCAGAGGCGGGCGCGTCCTGAACGTGACCGCCAGCGGCGCCACTTTGCGCGAAGCCGTGGACCGCGCCTATGCGGGCGTCGACGCCATCACCTGGCCAGACGGCTTCTGCCGCCGCGACATCGGCTGGCGAGCGCTTTAAGCCTCAGGCGTTCGGGTCGATCAGGATCTTGATCTCGCGGGGGCAGCTGGCGAGGCTGTCAAAGGCTGCTTCGGTCCGGTCGAGTGGCTGTCGGCTGGTGATGAAACGGGCCGCCTTGTCGGGGTTGGCCTCGATCATGGCGAGGGCGGCGGCGAACTCTTCGGGGCGGTAGGCAAAGCTGAACTCCAGCGTCAGTTCCCGCAGGATGCCGTCCAGCGGCGTCAGCTTTTCCTCATGCGGGCAAACCCCGGCGACGATGACGTGGCTGTGCGGCGGGGCGCCTTTGATGACCTGATCGATCATGCCCTGCGCGCCGGTACATTCGAAGATGTTGGCGCCGGGCGGCAGGCCGCGAAAGTCGCGCGCCAGCAGAGGTGACATCGGATAGGGTTGCAGCGCAAGATCACCCCAGCGTTCAAAGGGCGAGCTTTCGGCAGGGTCGATCAGGATGTCAGCCCCCAGAAGGCTGGCGGCATGGCGGCGCTCGGCGGAAAAGTCAGCCGCCAGGATCGGCCCCCGCCCCTGCAGGCTGAGGGAGAGGATGACGGCAAGGCCCACCGGCCCGCAGCCGATGACGACATTGGGCGCCCGGTTGCGGCTCGCCAGATTGGCGGCGTGAAGGCCCACGGCAAGGGGCTCGGTCAGGGCGGCAAGATCGTGGAGCACGCCGCCCGGAATGCGGAAACTGCGCGAGGCGTCGATACAGGAAAGTTCCGCCAAGCCGCCGCCATGCGCGGGGGAAAGCCCGATGGTCTGAGGGCCTTCATGCGTTTGGGTGAAGGGCAGGCCGGTGATGATGTCGCCTGCCTTCAGCTTCGTATCCGTTCCCGGCGCGACGCCGATGATCTCGGCAGAAAATTCGTGTCCCGGAATGACGGCGGGCAACTGATCCTGCGCTTCGAGGGGCAGCGTGTCTGCCATGGCGGCCATCTGCTTGCGGGCGCTGAGATCGCTGCCGCAGATGCCGGTGAAAAGGGGGCGGACGAGCAGTTGGCCCGCCAGGGGGGACGGGTCCGGCATCTGGCGGATGCCAAGGGTTTTGCCCTGAAGAACAGCGGCGCGCATGGTCTGTGTCCTGATTTCTGCGGATGCTAGGTTTCGGGCGGCAGGGCGAACTGGGCCACTTCGGGCTGGCCGGTATGGGCGGTTCTTCCGCCATCTGCGACCATGATCGTACCGGTGACATAGGAGGCGTCATCCGAAGCCAGGAAGGCCACAACACTGGCCATCTCGTCAGGCTGGGCGGCGCGCTCCATGGGAATGCGTTTCAGCCAGTCTTCCCGCAGGCCAGGCAGTTGCTGAACGCCGGCCGTGATGGGCGTCTCGACAAGGCCCGGGCAGAGCGCGTTGACGCGGATGCCGTCCCGCCCATGATCGACGGCAAGCGCGCGGGTGTAATTCACCACCGCGCCCTTGGCGGCGTTATACGCGGCGAAGCGATAGTCTCCGCCCAGGCCGGAGATGGAGGCGGTGTTCACGATGGCGCTGCCGCGCGGCATATGCGGAATGGCGAAGTGGCAGGCATAATAGACGCTGTGCAGGTCAATCGCGATGACGCGTTCCCACTCTGCAGGCTGAATTTCCACGCTGGTGCCAAAGCTGCCGATCCCGGCATTGTTGAAGAGGATGTCGATGCGGCCATGCCGATCTACGGCGGCCTTGACGAGGGCTTCGACTTCGGCGGCGCTGGACACGTCGCATTTGACCGCCAGGGCCGTGGGGCCAAGATCGGCGGCGATGGATCTGCCGCCATTGTCGTTGAGGTCTGCGAGGACGACATGCGCGCCTTCGCGGGCGAAGAGGCGGGCCGTGGCGGCGCCGATGCCGGAGGCCGCGCCGGTGATGACGGCGACCTTGTTTTCAAATCTCTTGCGGGTCATGGGCAAGCCTCGCTTCAGCGCGCGGCGCTGGGCGGGGTTTCGGTGGCCCAGGCCGGGCGGCGCTGCCTGATCACATCGGTGATCTTGGCCCAGGCAGGCAGGGTTTTTGCCATGAATTTGATGTCGAAGTTTTCTTCGCTGCGGAACTCCAGCACTTCAACGCCCTCGGGGCCGGGCGTGTAGCGATAGGCCTTGCCTGCGCCGATGAAGAAACCGTCGCCTGCCCCCAGCGTTTCGGTGCCAAGCTGAAGCGTACCGGCGACAATATAATAGAGGCAGTCGGCATTGTGCGTATGCAGAGGGAGCGGAAAGCCACTCTTGAACCAGGCATAGGTGAGGCTGAAACCCGGGCGGGAGAACAGGGTCTTGACGGCATTGCCCTCGGCAAAGCCTGCTTCCAGCGCGCCACCGATGCCCGCCTGCATGTCCTCGTTGAGATCGGCGACTTCCATATGTCCGGTCTCGTCAAGCGTAGGGGCAGAGGCAAAACGGAAGATTTCGAGGCCTGCGCTGTTGCTGGCAGACGGTTCCCTTGCGGCAGCTGTCGTCATTGTTGTTTCCTCCTGGCCGGTGTTCTATGTTCAGGCTCTCGGGAGCCTCCGGCGCTGCGCCCGGCGGAGCAGCTGTTGCCACAATCGGTATCATGCTGCCCCTATTAGTCAACATTGACTATTTGCGCGATCCGGTGGACGATCCGTTTTTGTAGGGGCCCAGTTGTGTCAGTCGTGCAGAATCGAACTCAGGCGGAAGGACGGGAAGTCTCCGCCCGTCGCCGGACAACCCGGCGCGGCGAAGAAACTCGCCGGCAGCTGATCCAGGCCGCCATCGAATGCCTGTGCGAAAAGGGGTATGCCGCGACTTCGATTGAAGCGGTTATGGAGCGGGCCGGTGTCAGCCGGGGATCTGTCCTGCATCAGTTTCCCACGCGGATTGCCCTGATCTCTGCTGCGGTGGAGGCGGCGATGGAAATCATGATGGCGCACACGCGGGATCGGATGCAGACCCTGCCCGATGCGGAAGCACAATACCGCGCGATGTGTGACCTCTTCTGGGAGACGCAGAAGATCCCCGAAGGCGCTGCTGTGACAGAGGCATTGCTGGCCTCGCGCTGGGACGGAGCGCTTGGAGAAGCGTTGCGGCCGGTTGCCACCCGTATTGAATCCGAGATTGACCAGGACACCCGCGCGACCGCGCTTGCAGCGGGCGTGAAAGATGTTGAGGCGTGTACGGTGCATGCGCGCGTGCTGATCCTCACGCTGCGGGGCATCACGCTGGAACTGATGTATGACAAGGGCCGCGCGATGATCCACCGCGCGCTGGATCAGGTCCGCGCGCAACACGCCGTGCATTGCGAAGAGATGCTGGGGCCGGGCTGAGGTTCAGGTGACTTCCTCAGCGAGGATGGCAAGGATCGCGCGGATTTCCTGCAACTCTGCTTCTGCGAAAAGCGCCAGGTCATACTGGAATGTGACCCAGCCCTGCATCTCGGCCCGCGAGGCGCGCAGCGTTTCCCAATCATAGGACAGAATGGCGCCTTCCTCTGTCCATGTGGAAGAATCCATGTTCCAGTCCACGGCGCGATAATAGTTCGAGCCCGGAGCGAAAATAACGCTCGTCGCGACGGGATAGGTGCGTTCCAGCCGTTCATGCGCGTCGCCATAGCGGACTAATGCCCGGCGAAGCTCGACATCGCGGATGTCGGCCAAGCGGCCGGTGGAGACGAGTTCGGAATAGGCGGTGGCAACCTGCGGCACGCTCAACGCCCAGTTCGCACGTCCGAGTGCGTGGCGGAACGCTGCTTCGTCCGCAGGCGGCGTTTCCTGCCGCAGGGCGTTGACGACCTCCACGGTGCTCTTTTGCGCCGACTGGGAGAAGGTCACAAGATCCGCCACGACGGGCTCCAGCGCGAGGAACTCTTCTTCCAGCCGCTCCAGCAGCTTTGTCTGCAGATCTGCCTGCTTGCGCGCTTCATTCCAGTTGTTGACCTGCAAACCGATGAACACGCCAAAGATGACGATCAGGGTTTCAACCGCGACGGTGAACCAGTCCTGCCTGCGGAAGGCATCCGTGAGGCGGCGGAGGATCATGGTGCTAGCTCAGCGTCGATCATCTTTACCAGTTCGCGCTGCTGGTCGAGCGTTCTGGCGACATTGTTCAGCATGTCATTGGTGTAGGCCCGGCTGACGGACAGGGCGCCGCGGAAACGCTTGTCTGCACACAACGTTCCCAGATCAAACGCGACCTCGTCCCAAGCAATATCAACCGATCCGTCTCTCGCCCCGGTTATGTGATATTCCAGCTGGCTCTCGACATAGACAACGTGCGGGTTCGCGCGGATCAGGACATTGCTGAAGATCAGGTTCGACGTTTCGATTGCCTCGGTTGCCTTCGTTATGGCGTCCCGCAGTTCTTCATTTCGGATCGTCTGGAAGTTCCCGGTCGCATTCAGTTCATTGATCACACCGCGCAGGAGTATGGGCGGCAATGATTTTCCGGCATGATAGAAAGCATTGGCGAAGCTAACCCGGTCCTGCTCCGGAACTTCGCATGTTTCCAGCCGATCGAGCGCCAGCGTTGAGTACCTGTTCTGACGCTCCATGAAGGCTATACGCCATTCATTCTGCTTGATGGAAACAGCCACGTCTTCCCGCAGGCGTTCCAGATACCTGCGCTCTCCGGCCCGTGCTTCTCGCTCAGCGTTCCAACTATTGACCTGCATGCCGATGAACACACCGAGCACGACGATCAAGAAATCGAGGCCGACAGCAAACCAGTTCTGATCCCTGATATGCTGCGTTAGACGGCGCAGGATCATGGCGCAGGTTCCGGTTCTGCCGGTTGAGTGGGCGGAGCCGGCTCAGCCAGAGGCGCAAGCCTCGTGCGGTTCATCTGATCCACCAGAAAATTCTCGTCGAGCGCGTCGATGATCGGGCCAGCCACTTCCGCCATTGGAGTGCCTTCCCAGCCTGGCTTTTCCACGCGCCACCAGTTTTTTGCGAACCGGCTGCCGAAATAGAAACGCGACGAATTCCGGATGTTCTGCTGGATGCGGTCGCGCGAGGCCAGGCCGGCGTCTTCCATCTGGAACATCTGGTCCCATTGCAGCAATGTGGCGGCCAGGTGGCCTTCGATCATGCGGGCTTCGGCATCGGTCAGGTCTTCAGGGGTGTAGATCGATTTGACCCAGACCTCTGCCATCTCCCGCCGGGAGATACTGAGCTCGATTTCGGCGAGGAACTGGTTTTTCTGCTGCTCCATTGCCGCGCGGGTTAGCGCTGCATTCTGGCGCACTTCTACGATCAGGATGATCAAGCCAAGGACGACCCCGAGATTTGCGCCGATGGTAAGCCAGCGGCCCCAGCGGTCGATCAGAGGCGGCGGCGCGACTGGCGGGGCCTCGCTACCTGCCGGTTGCTGAGCGCCCTCATGCCCTGTCATACTTTGCCCCATGTCCCCGAAGTCTCAGGATAGCATAGGGCGACAAATGTGTCTTTGAGAATTGCGGAGGCGCGGCTCAGGCCGCCGTGTCTTCCTTGAACCAGACCTCGACCGGGCCTTTCAGCGTCAGCTGGAGCGGGCGGCCCTTGCGGTCGAGCGCCTTTCCGGCGGAGACCTTGATCCAGCCTTCGGAGATGCAATACTCCTCGACGGTCGTTTTCTCTTCGCCGCGAAAGCGCACGCCAATGCCGCGCGCGAGCACGTCATAGTCATAGAACGGGCTATCGGGATAGATGGACAGGCGGTCGGGCGGTGTATCGGTCATGGGCGCGGGTTTAGCCTTCAAGGGCCAATACAATCAAGAGGAATAGGCCGTGTCATTTGCCGACGAATATCAGCGTGCCTTCCGGCACCTCGTCGAGAAATCTGGCAAGATCGGCCCCTGAAAAGACAATGCAGCCATTGGAGCGCCCGAGCTTGTCATAACGGGCCAGGTGTTCGGGTTCGGCATAGGCGGCGGCATGGATAACAATGGCGCGGCTGCGGGCGGTCTGGTTTTCGGCGTCAAGCCCGTCGAGACGCACTGAGCGGCCATGTCTGCCGCGATACGTTTCCGCAATGCGGAACGCCCCCTCCGGGCTGGCCTGCGAATTGGGAACACTGGAAAACCCGTCGAGATAGCCATCATGGTCGGCGTCTGAGCCAAGGCCATGGGATGCCCGGTAGGCCGTCACGGCGCCGGTCGTGAGATGAACGACATAGACGCGTTCCTCCCGCGAGTGCCGGCTGTAATCCACGATCACCAGACGGCCGGTATCGCCAGCCGGCGCGGCGTGGTCGCGCAGCGCTTTCAGGCCGGCCGCAAGCAGATCCTCACGGATGATCCGATCCCGATCAAGGACGACGGCATGAGTGGCGGGCGCCCATGTACAAAAGACCAGAACAAACAAGGCAAATGCGCGCTTCACAGATTGTCTCTCCGGCTAGAGCGGGCAGGTGCGGACGCAGCGGCAGGTATTGGCTCAGCGTCGTCAATGAGTATGGTATCTTCCAAAATCCGGCAAAATTGAGAGAGACCTAAAATGGCAGAGGCGGCAAACGCACAGGATCTTTATTCCGGCACCAAGGCAGTGGCCGAATCCCACCGGTTCGATGAGGCAAAGCTTGCCGCCTGGATGGAGGCCAATGTGGAGGGGTATGAAGGGCCGCTGGAAGTGCGCCAGTTCAAAGGCGGCCAGTCCAACCCCACCTATCAGCTTGTCACGCCGAAGAAGAAATATGTGATGCGCCGCAAGCCGCCGGGGACCCTCCTGCCCAGCGCGCATGCCGTCGACCGCGAATACCGGATCATCAACGCACTCTACCCCCTCGGCTATCCGGTTGCGCGTCCTTACGGGCTTTGCATGGATGAGGACGTCGCGGGCACCATCTTCTATGTGATGGATATGGTTGAGGGCCGCATCCTGTGGGACGGCACGCTGCCCGATTCCACGCCGGCAGAACGGCGCGCGATATATGAAGCGAAGGTCAAGACCTTCGCGGACCTGCACAATGTCGATTGGCGCAAAGCTGGGCTGGAAGGCTTCGGCAAGGAGGGCGATTATATCGCCCGCCAGATCCACCGCTGGACGAAGCAATACAAAGCCTCCGAGACGATGCACATTCCGGAGATGGAACAGCTGATCGAATGGCTGCCAAAGAACATTCCGCCCGGTGAAACCACGACCATCGTTCATGGCGACTATCGCCTCGACAACATGGTCCTGCATCCGACCGAATCCAAAGTCATCGCGGTGCTCGACTGGGAACTCTCCACGCTGGGTGATCCGATTGCGGACTTTTCTTACCACCTCATGAACTGGGTCATGCCGCCGGGCGACAGCGCGCGCGGATCGATCATGGCCATCGACGATCTCAAGGCCTGGGGCATTCCCACGATGGAAGAGTATGTGGCGCTCTATTGCCAGCATACCGGCCGCAAGGGCCTGCCCGAGCTAGACTATTACTTCGCCTATAACGCGTTCCGCCTCGCGGGCATCCTGCAGGGCATCATCGGGCGCGTGCGCGCCGGCACGGCCAACAGCGCGAACGCGGAGTCCAACGCAGCGCGCGTTGTGCCGCTGGCGAAATTTGCTGCCGAGTATGCCCGCCGCGCCGGCATGCCGGGGTGAGCGCTGCTGCTGCCAGCCCGCCAGTTCCTGAAGGGGGCCGGCGGCTGCTGACGCGCCGGGATCTGCTGCTTCTGGCGCTTGCAAGCGCGGTGGTCACCGCCAACGCCTATTACATTCACCCGATCATCGCCCTCGTGGCGAAGGACTTCGGTGTGTCTCCCTCTGCGATCGGTCTTGTCCCGGCGCTGAACCAGATCGCCTTGGCGCTCGGCATTTTCTTCCTGCTTCCGCTCGGTGACCGGTTCAGTAACCGGCAGCTGGCGATCGTGTTTGCGGCCGGCCAGTTCCTCGGTCTGCTGATGATGGCGTTCGGCGGAAGCTTCTGGCTGTTTGTGGCAGGCTCCACCTTCCTCGGCTTTTCAACCATTACGCCGTATCTGTTGCCGGCGTATGCGTCCAAGCGCGTGGCGCCCGGTGAGCTGGGACGGGTGACCGCGACCCTGACCACAGGTGTTATTGCGGGCATCCTGCTGGCACGGGTCGGCGCCGGCTGGGTGGGTGAGCATCTCGGCTGGCGCACGGTGTATTACATCGCAGCGGGGGTGATGCTGGTGATCACATTGCTCCTTCCCCGGATCATGGATGAACGGGAAAAGTCAGAGGATCAGGCGCCGGCGGGGAGCTATGTCAGTCTGGTGCTGTCGGTGGTTCCTATTGTCCGGCGCCATCCGGAAGTCCTTCTCTCCGGCACGATACAGGGCATCGGGTTCGGAGTTTTCCTGTCGGTCTGGCTTACCCTTGGCCTGCATCTGACAAGCCCTGAAATGGGCTACGGCACCGACACGGTCGGCTACCTGGCTGCGCTCGCCCTTCTGAACCTCCTGACCACAGCGCCACTGGGGGCCTGGTCTGACCGGATCGGCCCCCGGAAAGCCCGGTTCATCATTTCGCTGGTCCAGTTTTCCGGGGTCTGCCTGCTCGCGGTATTCGGACATAATCTGTGGCTGCTGATGATCCCGCTGACGATCATGAATGTGGTTGGCCCCCTCATTGACGTGACCGGCCGCATGACCTTCCTCGGCCAGCCGCCCGGTGTGCGCACGCGGCTGATGACTGCTTACATCGTGCTGATGTTCATTGGCGGTGGGCTCGCCAGCTGGGGCGCCACCTATGTTTATGAATATGCCGGGTGGGGCGGAACCACAAAACTGACGTTGATTTTGTCTGCGGCGCTGGTGGCGCTCTCCTTCCTGAGCATGCGGCTTTTCGGGAAGGACGCGGCGCGGGTGAAGGCGTGACGTGAGGCCCTGATCATGGCAGGATCAGCATAAAGGGAGAGACAATGACTGATATACTCAAAGGCCCGCTGTGCAGCCCCGTCAATATGCTCACCGAGCAGAAATATGGCGGCCATAAATCCCTGCATGATGACGCGGAGGCGGCGCGCCTCGGGATCAAGGCCGGACCAATTGAAGGGCCGACCCATTTCCAGCAGTTCGTGCCATTGCTGGCTGAAGTGTGGGGCGATGCCTGGTTTGAGCGCGGATGCTTCTCCTGCCACTTTCTGAATATGGTCTTCGATGGCGAGCAGGTTTACGCCGAAATCGACCGCCCTGCGCCCGGCGCGACCCGTACGCTGGCACGCGCATTCAAGGCAGACGGAACGCCGGTGCTGGAAGCGAGCGCCTCGCTGGGGCCTGATCATGGCGAGACGCTGCTTGAGGGACGCATGAAAACGCTGCGTCCGGCCAATGACCTGGTAATTTTGGCGGAGATGAAGGTCGGCCTGCAAGGCGCTGCCGAGGAGCGCGTGCGCATGGGCCCGCATCAGCATATGGGCGATCTCTATCCCTTCTCCCTGGAAGAAAAACTGAGCGCCATCACCGAAAACCATCCGATGTATTCAGATGCTTCGGCCTCCCCCTGGGGGCGGCCGGTTGTGCCCCTGGAGATGGTCAGTGTACTGGCAAACTACTCCAGCCATGGCGCACGCTTCCCGGTGAAGCATCCCAGCATCGGCCTCTTCGCAGACCTTGAAATCCGGATGATCGACGGGCCGCTGTTGGTGGACGAGGACTATGTGCTCCGCCGCGAGGTCGTGGCACTGTCCGAATCCCGGCGCGCCGAGAATTATTGGATCCGCACGCGCATCTTTGACGCGGCCGGCCAGAAGCAAGTGGCCGAAATGCTGCTCAATCACGGCGTCATGAAAGCAAGCTATCCCCACTATCCCAAAGAACGCCTGGCATGACACCCGCCCGGCTGCGCAGGCATTGCCTCTCCCTGCCGGGCGCAGAATGCATGGTGCAGTGGAGCGACGATCAGATCTACAAGATCGCCGGCAAGATGTTTGCCGCAACCGACAGCGCCTGTAGCCGCATCTCTTTCAAGTGCAGCGACGAAGCGTTTCATGTGCTGATCGAGTCCGGTATTGCAGAGCCAGCGCCCTATCTGGCGCGCGCCAAATGGGTAAAGGTCAGACCGGATGCCCTGCCGGAGGATGAGCTGCGCGAGCGCCTCACTCAGGCCTATGGGATCGTCCGCTCGAAGCTCACCCGAAAGCTGCAGGCGGCCCTGCCGCCGTTTGAACGCAGCGCGTTGCCGTGAGGCGTTGAAAAGGCGGCAAGAAGCGCTACCGTGGACGATTGTTTCTGGGAGGGTAAACCTATGAAGACGTTCACAACAGCTGCCGCGATATGCGCGCTCCTGTTCTCAGCCACTGCTGTGGCCGAAGACGCTGTCATCCACGCAGGCCATGTGCTGGCCAAGCCGGGTGAAGGCTATCTCACACAGCAGACCATCCTTGTGGAAGACGGCCGCATTGTCTCGGTTACCGCCGGCTATTCGACGCCGAAGGACTATACGGTGATCGATCTGCGCGAAGCGTTTGTGTTGCCTGGCCTGATCGACAGCCATGTTCACATCACCGGCGAGAATGGCCCTGAGGGCCGGATCAAGGATTTCGAGAACTCCGATGTGGACACCGCCTTTGATGGCGCCGCCTTTGCGCTGACCACGCTGAAGGCCGGGTTCACGACAGTGCAGGACGTCGGCGCACCGAACGATTCCATTTTCGGTCTTCGCGATGCCATCGCACGCGGCGCGGTGCCCGGTCCCCGCATGCGCGCCTCGGGAGGCAGCGTTGCTGTCACCGGCGGTCACGGCGACATCAATGGGTACTCTGCGCGCGTCATGGCGGCGTTCACCGGCTCGAATATCTGCAACGGCGCTGATGACTGCCGCCGCGCCGTGCGTCAGCAGATCAAGGAAGGCGCCGACCTCATCAAGATCACGGCGACGGGGGGCGTACTTTCCAATACAGCGGCAGGCCTGGAACAACAGTTCACGGAGGATGAGCTTGCCGCTATTGCCGACGCCGCCCACTCGATGGGCCGCAAGGTCACTGCCCATGCCCATGGCAAGAGCGGCGTGGACGCTGCGCTGCGCGCGGGCATCGACTCGATTGAGCACGGCACTTATCTCGACGCGGAGTCGATTGCTCTCTTCAAGGCGCGCGGCGCGACACTTGTGCCGACGGTGCTGGCGGGGGCAACCGTGACCGGCTGGACGAATGAGCCCTGGTTGCCGGCTGCCTCCCGGGACAAGGCGGCGCAGGTCGGGCCGCTGATGATCGAAATGCTGCGCCGGGCCCATGCGGGCGGGGTGAATGTCGCGTTCGGAACCGATACCGGCGTCTCGCGCCATGGCGACAATGCCAAGGAGTTTGCGCTGATGGTCGAGGCCGGGTTTACACCCGAAGAGGCCATTCGCTCCGCAACAATTGTCGCTGCGGACCATCTGCAGATGTCAAAGGACATCGGGACGCTGGAAGCTGGCAAATTTGCCGATCTGATCGCGGTGACCGGCGACCCTTTACAGGACATCACCGTGCTGGAGACGGTCGACTTTGTTATGAAGGGCGGCGAGGTCTATAAATCCGGCAAGTAATTTGCAGGGGATGGGGAAAGGCACAGCTGGTCGCTTTGACGGCTGAGGCTGCGCCGCTTATGCAATTCCAGTTGGTTAATCCCGCCTGCCGGGATTGACCACGATGAGGTAAAGTCATGGCTATCCGTTCCTGTCTGCTTGCAACCGCTGCGATTCTGGGGCTGGCCGCCTGCACCAGCGAAACGCCTGCGGGCGCTCGGGCTGCGACCAGCGGGCAAGGGGTCAATGCCGATGAATGTGTGCCGATCGCGGACGGCATGTACGAAATGCGGGACGGCCGCCTGTTGGCGACATCGATGTCGCCGGAACTGGCGGCCAACAATCCTGCGCTCTGGGTCCAGGAAATTGAGGCTGGCCTCGCGGCCGCCGGCATTGACTGGCTGGGCGTCGTGATCCGTGATCAGGTGGCAGTCGTGACCGGCACCGCGCCGGATGCGGCCGCCAAAGCCGAAGGCTTTTCTGCAGGGCAAGCTGCGATTGAAGGGCATCCCCGCGCCGGCGGCGCGGGCCTGATCATCGTAGACGGGATTTCCATTGAGGACGGGGAAGAAGGCGTGGGCGCGGCGCTGGCCACGCTGGCCGGACAGCTGACCACGGCGGAAAGCTGCCAGACGGCGTTTGACGCCACCTCGCGGGACCGGACCATCCAGTTCGGGGCAGGGAACGCCAATATTTCGCCGGTCAGCCTGCCCCTGATCGATGCGCTGGGCGGCGTTGCCATCCTCTGCCGCGCCTTCCCGATCGAAATCGGGACCCATACCGATACGCGCGGCGCTGACGACTATAATCTGCGGGTCTCTCAGGAGCGGGCCGATGCGATCCGCGCTTATCTCCTCGGCAAGGGACTTGCGGAGGAGACGCTGACGGCGGTCGGCTATGGCGAAACGCAGCCTGTCGACACCGGATCGACGGCTGAGGCGCATGCCCGCAACCGCCGCACCGTGTTCACGGTAAAGCCGCGCTGACGCTCAGAGGCTGAGGATCAGGCCCGTGGAGGGCGGAACCTTCGCGTCGAGCGTCTGCAGCCAGGCATGCTTGATGGCTGCCGATCCGCTCTGCTTCTGCGGTGTCAGATATCTGGCAGAGGCGGCGTAGAAGCCTGCCAGCGCTTTACTCGTTCTGGTGTTAAGCTCATCCGCGCCCAGCGCTTTGGCGCGTTCCGCAGCATAGGTCGGTACAAAGAAGAATTCTGGTTGCGGGCCGGGAGCGTCAACAGGCGCGCGGTTGCCTTCCCAGTCTGTCACGCCAATCACCAGGCTGCGGACGAGGCGGTCCTTGAGGGCGTGATGGACATCAGCGGTGAGGGCAGGCCGCCCGAGGAAATCGACATAGGCCGAGAGGCCCCGCGCATGCAGCCTGTCCACCTCGTCATAGGTTGTGGTGCGGGCATAAAGGCCGGAAGCTTCGACATAATCCTTGTTGGCCGGCGATGTCAGGGCGATGGCTTCGACGGTTCCGCGCTGCTTCAGGCAGTGGGCGAGGGCGAGGGCTGTCTTGGACGAGGCGGACGAAATCACGACCGTTTCGGGGATGTCCGCGCCCGCCTCCATCAGGCAGTCATCGATCATCCAGCCCGTGGTGAACAGTGGCCGGAACAGCATCTGCTGGGCCTCCATTGCGGGATCATAGGAGGGGTCTGCCGCGTTGAAGATGTAGGTGTTGTAAATCGGCGCGAGGCCCTGACGATGCGCGGCGCCGTCCATGAAGCTGCCTGTGCTGGCGCGGACAGGCTCAACATCAAAGGTGTCGGAGATCGGCAGGTAGCCATAGACCCGCGCGCCAGGCGCCACGCCCCCGGCCTTTGACTCCATAACGGTTGCAAAGCCCCAGACGGGCACACGGCCAAAGGCCGGGTCAGCTGCCGGGAAGAAGTTCCAATACCCCATCGCGTCGCCGAAGGTGGCATAGGTGACATTGTTTGCGGTCAGCGCAAAGGCATCCACCTTCAGGCGCGCTTTGCCCTCTGCCAGAGGCGATTCAGGCGCGGTGGCCCAGGAGGTGTCGCGCAGATTGCTGCGCCGGATCAGAAAGTCAGCCAAGTTCAGTCCCCTTTTTCAGGGCTCAGCTTCGGCCTTTCCCCATGAATGCACCGATGCGAGCCTGCATGTCAGGGCCTACGCCCTCATTGTTAAGTATTTCCCATTGCAGGCCGCTGTCCATATCCCGCGCATCGGTCGCTTCCAGAAGGCGCTTGTTTGCGGCATGGCTGAAGGGCGAATTGGCAAGGATCTGCCGGGCGAGCGTGTCGATGGCGCCGTCAAATTCCGCATCCGGAACAACGAGTTCGGCCAGGCCAATGCGTTGGGCTTCGGTTGCGCCAAACATTTCGGCGGTGAACATCAGCCGCTTTGCGGTCGCAATGCCAACACGGCGGGGCAGGCGCTGGCTCATCCCCCAGATAGGCGTGAGGGCCCATTTGGCATGCGTGTCGCCAAACTTCGCGCTCTCCGCGGCGATGATGAAGTCGGCTGCGAGCGCAACTTCCAGCGCGCCGGTATAGCAATGCCCGTGCACAGCCGCGATCACCGGCTTGGGAAGGCGTTCCAGAAGCCGCAGAGTTTCAGAATGCCATCCGCGCGAGGGCACTTTCTCGCCATCGGCAATGTCGGCAAGGTCATGCCCCGCGGAGAAACACCGCCCTGCGCCTCGCAGCACGACGCATCCGATGGACTCGTCCTTGTAAAGATCCATGACATGTCCGCGCAGTTCTTCGAACATGCCAACGGTCAGCGAATTCAGCTTGTCGGGCCGGTTGAGCGTCAGGAGGGCAAGGCCGTCCCGATCTTCGCGCAGAACAACGCTCATTTGCCCAGGTCCACCATCAGGGAAGAAATGGCGTGGACGAAGTTGTTGGGCGCAATCGTCTGCTCGCCGGTCCAGCGGACATTGGGGAAGCGCGACAGAATCTGGCGGTAAGCCGACTCCAGCTGCATGTTGGCGACCCGTTGGCCAAGGCACACATGTGGCCCGTGACCAAAAGCCAGATGCTCCCGCGCATTGGCCCGATCAATATCAAACCTGCCGGGGTTCTCAAACTTTGCCGGGTCGCGGTTGGCCGCTGCATAATACATGACGATCTTCTCGCCTTCGGCAATCTTCTGGTCGCCGAGCTCGGTGTCCTGCGTGGCTGTGCGGCGCATATAGGTCACCGGGGTCACCATGCGGATGGCTTCGTTGACGAAGTTGGGGAAGCGCTCAGGTTTTTCCTTCAGCTGCTCGCGCAATTCCGGATTTTCCGTCAGCAGGCGCATTGTGCCCGAGAGGGAGTTGCGGGTGGTATCATTGCCTGCAAACACAATGAGCAGCCAGGAACCATCGAGGAATTCAGGCGACAGCGGCTTGCCGTCAATCTGCACATTCGCGATGGCCGAGAGAAGGTCCGGCTGCGGATTTTTGCGGCGCTCTTCCAGAAGATACCGGCCGTACTCAAACATCGCCTGAATTTCAGTCATGAAGGTCATGATCTGTTCAGGCGACACATTGCCGAGACCCTCTTGCTGGGCCTGGTACTGAGAGGTCTCCAGGAAGTGCATCCAGTGGACCAGCTTCGGACGGTCAGCCGGGGGCACGCCGAGGATTTCACACAAGGTGAACAGCGGCAGTTCCGCAGAAAACATTTCCACCATGTCTACGATGGGGCCCTGTGCCTCCATCGTATCCAGAAGGCGGTTCACTTCGACGTCCACACGCTTCCTCAATTCCGCGACGAAATCCGCGCGGAAGTACGCCATATGCTCCATCCGAAGCGGCGTGTGGTAGGGGCGGTCGAGATTGATCAGGGAGTTCAGCGAGGAGGAATGCAGCAGCGGATGGCGCGGCGTGCCCTCCATGCCGTAATTCATCAGGATACCGCCTTTTTGAGACGAAAAAGTCTCGGGCGTCAGCTCAACCTTCTTGACCAGGTCATACGACGTGACAGCCCAGAAACCTGCGCCATACTGTTCAGGATGCCACATCACGGGCGCCTTTTCCCGCATCACCGCAAAGGCGCGGTGGGTGTAGCCCCCCTGATCAGAGAAAACGGTGGGCTGGGTCAGATCCACAGGCGGCGCCAGCCTGTAGGCCTTGCCGAATTTCGGCTCTTTCGGAGAGCTCTCGACCTGATAGGTTTCAGTGACATTCAGAAAAGACATAGGATTGGCTCACACGTTCTGCGCAGAAAAAGGGCCTGGCCGGAAACACCTTTCCGGCCCGGATCATCAGAATTTATACCGCACCGGGATGGATTTCGGTCCGCCGACGAAATTGGCCTTGATGAAGCTCGGCTCACCGGCAAGCTCAATCGACTTCACGCGGGAAAACAGCTCTTCATAGATGGCCTGCATTTCGAGGCGCGCCAGATGCATGCCGAGGCACATATGGCCCCCATAGCCGAAGGAGATCAGCTTGTTGGGTGAGCGATCCGCCTTGAAGCTGAAAGGGGCTTCAAAGACTTCTTCGTCACGGTTGCCCGAAGGATAGCACAGCAGCAGGCTTTCGCCCTTCAGGATGTTCTTGCCACGAAGCGTGTAGTCTTCCTGCGCCGTGCGCATGAAGTGCTTCACTGGGGTCGTCCAGCGGATCGCCTCATCGACGGCCGTGCGGGACATGCCCTTGGGATCGTCCATCATCTTCTTGAGTTCAGACGGGCTCTGCAGCATCGCGAGGACTCCGCCTCCGGTCGAGGCGCTCGTGGTGTCATGGCCGGCGGCCGCCGTGATGATGTAATAGCTCATCGCTTCAAGCTGACCGATCGGCTCACCGTCCACCATGCCGTTGGCGATGACCGATGAGACATCGTCTTTCGGGTTGGCACGGCGATCGGCGGTGATCGAGGTGAAGTACATGAAGAATTCGGCCAGCGTTGCCTGAATCGAGGCGAGGCCCTTTTCGACATCACGTTCCTCGGCGAGGGATTTATCCCGCATCAGGTCTTCGTCCTGCGCGCCGAAAATTTCCTGCGTCAGCTTCAGCATCATCGGTTCGTCCGATTCCGGAACACCGAGGATCTGCATGATCACGCGCAGCGGATAGTAGAGGGCCACATCGCGCTGGAAGTCGCATTCGCCGCCAAGGTCTTCCATCCGGTCGACATATTGCTTGGCGATGGAGCGAACAGCATCGTCGCGCTTTTTCACATTCTGCGGCATGAACCATTCCTGGGTCAGGTGGCGCAGTTTGAAGTGCAGCGGATCGTC
This sequence comes from Hyphomonas sp., assembly GCA_046291585.1. Taxonomy (GTDB): domain Bacteria; phylum Pseudomonadota; class Alphaproteobacteria; order Caulobacterales; family Hyphomonadaceae; genus Hyphomonas. The sequence goes on along the minus strand of JBKBRT010000011.1, from coordinate 8,533 downwards.
GAGCTGGACGAGGGTTTTGAGAAGGTGGGGCTGGCCGAATTTGGCGTACACGCCTTTTTCGGCCTCATGATAGGACAGCATCTCGCGCTGGCCGTTCGTGAACAGCTGGTTCTGGCGCGACACTTCCATGATGTCGGCATGCTTGGTCACAGCCCAGAAGGGGCGGAAAGCTTCCGGTTCACACCAGGCGAGCGGATCTTCAGCGCGCAGCCGCCGGAACGCCGCGTCCAGTACAGGCTGATCTGCATAGACGGCCGGAGTGACGATCTGGTCGCAGGTCGCGGCCGCAGCTTCGCTCATACGGCGCGCAGGGTCTTTCTTTGTGTCCGGCGGAACCGCCAGCACAGCTGAATCAGACATCGGAAATCCTCCAGAGCAGGGTTTGCAGCGTCTAAGGCCGCTTCCCCTTTACTCTAGCTGAAGGCCCCCGCCTGCCAAGGCGTGACTTAGGGGCAGGGACCGCCTTCTCCGGCGCTGTATCCACCGCGTGACCCAGATGGGCGAGGGCGGTTTCCAGGAGGTCGGCAGGCACTTCATCCACCTGGCCGGGTTTGAGATCGGCGAGCAGGAAGGGGCCATAGCTTACCCGGATAAGACGGTTCACGGTCAGGCCGACAGATTCCAGCGCTTTCCGGACTTCGCGGTTCTTGCCCTCAGTCAGGGTGACGGTCAGCCAGGAATTAGCGCCCATCTCACGGTCGAAGGTCGCTTTTATGGGCTGATACTTGACGCCCTCGACAGTGATGCCGCTGGCGAGTTCATCGATCTTCAGCTGCGTTACCGTGCCTTTGGCGCGGACCCGGTAGGTGCGCTCCAGTGCCGATTTGGGCAGCTCCAGAAAGCGGGCGAGTTCGCCATCATTGGTCAGCAGCAGAAGGCCTTCGGTCGTCAGGTCGAGGCGTCCGACAGTGACGGTGCGGGGGAGGGATTTTGGGAGCTCGTCAAAGATCGTCCGGCGGCCAGCAGGATCATTGGTGGTCGTGATCAGGCCGGACGGTTTGTGATAGCGCCACAGACGGCTGGCGTCAGGCGCCTGAATAATTCTGCGGCCGACTTTGATGACTTCCCGGCCGGTCACCTTGAAGGCGGGGGAAGACAGTTTCTGGCCATTTACGGTCACTTCGCCCGATTCGATGAGACGCTCGACGTCCCGGCGGGAGGCCACACCGGCCCGGGCGAGGTATTTCGCGATCCGTTCGCCCTCGCTCCAGTCGGTCGGGGTGGCGGTCAATTTGCCCTTCGGGGCAGGCCGTTTCGGGCCGGAATTATTTCGGGCTGGGCGGCCCGTCTCGCGACGCTCCGTCATGGTCATGTCTTTCTGTGGTTTGTGTCAGCTGAGGAATTGCAGGACCGGCGCGCCAATAGCAAGGCCAAGGGCCACTTCAGTCGACATCCAGATCGGAATGATGCGGGTATCTCCCAGCCTGGAGCGGTCAAATATCAGTGCGGCGGCTCGCCCGATTGCGGCCCCGAACCAGCCCGCCGCAATCGGCAGAACCACCAGTGTTGAGCCTGCCGGGGGCGTGATCAGAACGATGACCAGAGCCACGCCATGCACCATTAGAAGCAGGCCGCCATATGTGGCGCGGAATTCCGAATACCCCCCGCCTTTATCGGGATCTGCTTTCAGCCGGACAACGCCGGACGCCCATTCCGGGGCAATCAACGCGCCCAGGCCCAGCGCGGCGCCGAAGCCCAGCCCTATAATCGCTAGGATTTCTGTCAGTGGCATGGCGGTTTCCGGTCCTCTTTTCAGTCAGAGTAGGGCGCGGCGCGGCCCCGCCCAGTCTGATCCGGGCCACATTACAACTGCGGGAGTTTCCTGAATTTCCTGTAAACCCTAACGCAATTTCGGAAAAAATTAACCTTTGGGCGGCTTGATCAAAACGAGTTCAGCGGCGCCCCTGAGATTCACTCCAAACTCTCGCCGCACAGCGTAACTTGAGGACAAGACGCCCATGCGCATGAAGATGTTCGCCGCAGAATCGATGGAAGCTGCCAAGGCGATGATCTTTGCGGAGATGGGCGAGGACGCCGTTATCCTGTCCGAGCGCGAAGTCGATGGCGGTGTGGAAGTGCGCGCCGCGACGGACCGGGCAGGCGCCGCGGCTAAAAACAATGAACCCTTCTTCCTGCGGGAAGCCCGCAACCTTGGCCATGGCCGCGGCGCGGACAATCCGGTCTTTGCCCGGGTGCGCGATGCGCTGCTCTGGCACGGGGCCCCGCAGCGCTTTGCCGAGCGCGTGGCAAATGAAGGCGCTGGCCGCCGGCCGGGCGAGTTTTCCACACCCGAAGAGGCGATGGCCGAAGGGCTTTCGCGCCTTGTGACCTGCGACCCGATACCGGCGCGGCTGGACCGGGATATCCTTCTGGTGGGGCCACCCGGCGCAGGCCGCACGTCCACAGCCGCCAAGCTCACGCGCCGCGCATCTGTAGCGCGTACGGAAATCACCCCGCTGGCCGCAGACCTCGACGGCTCTGCCGGTGGCGAGCAGCTGGCTGCTTATCTGGAGCGGGAGCGCGCACAGATCCGCGTCGCCGAAACGCCTGATGCCCTATTCAGCGAACTGCGCGCGCTGCGCAATGAGAGTCGCCGCTGCGTGATTGATCTTCCGGCGATCAACCCTTTCGAGGGCGATGATCTGGCGAGCCTCGGTGATCTGGTGGCGGCAATCCGTGCCGAGCCCGTTCTGGTGCTTTCTGCCGAGGGCCACCCCGACGATCTTGCCGAGTCTGCCCGCGCTTTCCATAAGGCCGGCGTGCGGCGCGCGATTCTGACCAAACTTGATGTCGTGCGCCGCCGCGGCGGCGCCATTGCGGCCCTGACATCTTCAGGCATCGCCTTTTCGCACCTGGCCATCACCCCCTTCATCGGCGGCGGACTCGTTCCGGCCGCCCCTTCACGCCTCGCCGCGCTTCTGATGGAAGATGCCCGCGGTGACGTGATCGCCCTCAGAGGAGCTGCATGATCCCATGAGCTTTGCCCTTCGCAGATCCCAGGACCGCCCCCCCGTTCGCCCGCCTCCGCGGGTCACACCGGCTTCCGTCATCACCGTTGCCAGCGGCAAGGGCGGCGTCGGAAAGACATTCGTTTCCATCTCGCTGGCGTCATCGCTGGCGCAGGCCGGCCGCCGTGTGCTGCTGGTGGACGGCGACCTTGGCCTTGCCAATGTCGATGTCCAGCTCGGTATTGCGCCGGAGACCGATCTGGCGGCCGTCGTGGCAGGCTGGGTCGAGCTTGAAGATGCCGTAACGCCCATCGATGGCGGCGCGGGTCATGGCGGATTTGACGTTTTGCCCGGCCGGTCAGGATCGGGCGCCCTCGCTGAGCTGCCTACGGAAGAAGTGGCGCGTCTTGCCGCCGGTCTTTCGGCGCTCGCGCTGCAGTATGATCACGTCGTCATTGATCTTGGTGCGGGAATCGAAGCCAATTGCATGCGCCTTGCCCGCTCCGGCGACAAGGCGCTGATCGTAATTACCGATGATCCTTCCTCGATGACGGATGCCTATGCCTTCATCAAGGTGCTGCGCGGTTACGCGCCATCGGTGGAGCCGCTGATCTGCATCAACCAGGCCGATACGCGCGCCGCTGGCCAGCGGACCTATGAGGCCATTGCGCGGGCCTGTCAGACATTCCTCGGGTTCCGTCCGCGTCTTGCCGGCACGGTGATGCGCGATCCCAAGGTACGCGACGCAATCCGGTGTCAGAAGACGCTGATGTCCATCGATGCGCAGGCTCAGCCTGTTCAGGATGTGATTGCGGTGGCTCAGGTGATGATGGGGCAGGCCTCAGCAGAGCTTGGCAACTGATCCGTTCAGAGAAAGTGAATCATTTCGTCTGTGTTCCAACGCTTTTTTAATACCTGTTAATAAAGGTGCGTTAGGATTCACAATGTTAACCAAAACAGCTACGACTAACTTAAGATGATTCGGGAGACGAGCGATGCGCGTCCTGCTAATTGAAGATGACCGGGCCCTGGCTCGCTCGATCGAGCTGATGCTCAAGGCCGCTGGCTTCAACGTCTACCTCACCGACCTCGGGGAAGATGGCGTTGATATCGGCAAAGTCTACGAATTCGATATGATCCTCTTGGATCTGTCGCTGCCGGATATCACCGGTTTTGAAGTGCTCAAGCAGCTCCGTATGAGCCGTGTGAACACGCCGGTGATGATCCTCTCGGGCAACCCGGACATCGAAGCGAAGGTGAAAACGCTCGGCTACGGCGCCGACGATTATCTCACCAAGCCGTTCAACAAGGACGAGCTGATCGCGCGGATCACGGCCATTGTGCGCCGCTCCAAAGGCCATGCCGAAAGCGTTATCCGCACCGGCGACATCCTGGTGAACCTCGATGCGAAAACGGTCGAAGTGGACGGCGAACGCGTCCACCTCACCGGCAAAGAATACGCCATGTTCGAGCTGCTCTCCCTGCGCAAGGGTACGACGCTCACCAAGGAAATGTTCCTCAACCACCTTTATGGCGGTCTCGACGAGCCAGAGCTGAAGATCATCGACGTCTTCATCTGTAAGCTGCGCAAAAAGCTGCAGCAGGCCACGGGTGGCAACCACTATATCGAAACCGTCTGGGGGAGGGGCTATGTGCTGCGCGATCCGCGGCCGAGCCAGAAAACCGGCGAGATCGAAGAAGCCGCCTGAGCTTTCTGACGCCCAAACACATAGACGCCCGGAGAGCCTGCCTCTCCGGGCGTTTTTGTTTCTGGCCATTTAGGAGTGATTATCTCCGTCCGCGGACTTCATCTGTACCTTTGCGGGCGAGACCATCGGCGCGTTCGTTGCCTTCATCCCCGGCGTGGCCTTTGACCCAGACCCAGGTGATGTCATGGCGCTTACAGGCCTCTTCCATCGCCATCCAGAGTTCCTGGTTTTTCACCGGCTTCTTGTCGGCGGTTTTCCAGCCATTGCGTTTCCAGCCCTTGATCCATTTGGTCAGGCCATCCTTCACATAGGTGGAGTCGACGTTCAGCGTGATCTTTGCCGGGCGGTTGAGGGCGTTGAGCGCCTCGATCACAGCGGTCATTTCCATCCGGTTGTTGGTTGTAGCCGGATCGCCGCCATAAAGTTCTTTCTCATGGCCGTTCCAGCGGATCAGCGCGCCCCAGCCGCCCGGGCCCGGGTTTCCGCTGCAGGCGCCGTCAGTCCATATTTCGATAATGTCTTTTTCGGTCATGGGATGCGGGGTGCGGGGCTTTGGCGCCGGCGTCAAGCGGGCTTCAGAAGACACTCACATCCATTTGTGACAGCTGGCGCGCCGGCTGGACAATGGCATGGAAAAGAAAGCCGCAGGCAGCGCCGGCGAGGAGGCCGATAACCCCGCCGCAGGTCAGCGCCCCGAGCGCGGAGATAGCGCCACCAAACATCCCGAAGACGAAGGTGGTCCCCCCGACCAGGACTGCGCCCCAGACCGCGCCCCAGCGCAGATAGGCTGGCAGTCTCGTGATGCCGCGGCGGGGGAAGGGTCCGATGGAAAGCCCGAGGGCGAGGGCGGCGGCGGGCACCGTGATGAAAAACAGGACGAAGTTCATGGCCGAAAGCTGGGCTGCCAGCAGCGCGCCGCCCCGGAAGTCTCCCGCGCCGACAGCCAGGCCGAGGGTCTGGCCGGCAAGGCCGATGATCGCAAAGCTCAGCGCCATAAACAGGAAGCCGATGATCGCGACCGCGACGCAGGCTGCCATGGACGAGAGGAGGAGCGCGAGTTTTACCCGTTTCACACGTTTCGGGCGCGCTGACAGGGCATAAGCAGGCAGGACGTCTGCCGCAGAGGGGGTTAATGCTTGTGGGTCCGGCCCTGCTTTGTCGCTCATGCCCCATAGCCTTCGGCGCTTTCGATCTTGCGATGGAAAGCCAGCCGAGCGGCGTATTCAAGAGGGTTTTTGGGCTTTACGAGGGCGCCCGCCGGGGTCGAGGACCAGTCAGCCAGGCGGGTGAGGAAGAACCGCATGGCCGACCCGAGACAGAGCGCGGGCAGCGCCTCGCGTTCTGCCGCTTCGAGCGGGCGCACGGACTGGTAGCCCGCAATCAGCGCAGACCCCTTCGAGAAGTTGTATTCGAGGCGCGAGGCGTCTGACGCATTGCCCTCCTCGAATGCCCAGGAGTTGAGGCAGACGGCCAGATCATAGGCCAGCGCGTCGGTGCAGGCGAAATAGAAGTCGATGGCGCCGGAAAAGGTGTCGCCCAGGAAGAACGCATTGTCCGGGAAGAGATCGGCGTGGATCGTGCCGCGTGGCAGATCGCCGGAAATTGCGCCCGCAGCGGTCAGGCGCTCGAAGCAAGCGTTCACTTCGGCCTCAAGGCCGGGCTTGATGGCTTCTGCGTCGGCCCCGCGCCCTTCCCACATACGGACCCAGGCGGACGGGCCCAGCGCGTTCTCGCGGTGGCCTTGGAAACCGGCCAGGGCCAGATGCATGCGCGCCAGACCCTCGCCCAGCGAGCGGCATTGCTTTGCGTTTGGCCGGCGGGGCGAGAGGCCGTCGAGGAAGGTGACGATCACCGCCGGGCGGCCTTCCAGCGTGCGCAGTGCCTGCCCATCCCGGCCCATGACAGGCTCGGGACACGGGAAGCCATTTGAGGACAGGTGCTGCTTCAGGCCGATGAAATAGGGCAGGTCGGCCGCGTTCACCCGCTTCTCGAACAGGGTGAGGATATAGCGGCCTCGGCGCGTCTCGAGATAATAGTTCGAGTTCTCGACGCCCTCGGCAATGCCCTTGAACGCAAGCGCCTCGCCGAGATCATACTCGGCGAGGAAGCCTGCGAGCGCTTCATCAGAAACCTGCGTGTATACCGCCATAGGCGGCGCCCTTACGCAGTTTTGGAGAGCATGTCACGCGACAGAGTTTTGCCGGCGAGCAGGTAGTGGATCGCTGCCCAGCCATAGAGCGAGGCAAAGATGATGATTGACCATTGCAGGCCGCGCGCATCGGCGCTCCGGCAGGCAGCGGCCTGGTCAGCGGCAAGCACGGTCACATCCTTGCACATCTGCAGGGTGAGACCGAGGGTATTGCCGTCGAGCATCATCGTCTTGAGGAAGGTCGACAGGAAGCCGATCAGCGTGGGGCCAAGGCCGATGCCGATCAGGTTCACGGCAAACAATGTGATCGCCACGGCGGTCGCCCGTGTCCGGCTGTCCACCACGCCGGCCGATACCGCATACATCGGGCCAAGATAGAAATAGTGCAGGGTTGCCGCCAGCATCAGCGGCGGGATCATCAGCGGCACAGTCGGGCTGAGATAGCCCAGCCAGTAGAGCGGCACCGAGAGACCCATGCCGAGCGCGGGCATCCATGAGAGCGCCGTAGGATAGCGCACCGACAGCTTGTCCGCCAGGAAGCCCGACAGGAACACGCCGATCGCGGCCATCAGGCCCAGCACGAGCGAGAAGATCAGCGCCGCCTCGGTGAGCGTCAGCCCATGCGTCCGTAGAAGGAATGAGGTTGAGAAGGCCGCGACGCCATAGCCGGCGAAGGAGGCGATCGCTGCGCCGGCGACGACATGGACATAGGTAGGCTTGCGCATCAGATCTTTCAGGACCGTGCCAAAACCATCGGGCACGGCCTTGCGCGGCGCCCCCGGAGGGTCGGAATAGCCGCGTGGCGGCTCCTTCACCGTGAAGAACAAGATGACGGCAAACAGCACGCCGGGAAGGCCAACGGCGATGAAGGCAATGCGCCAGCCTTCCAGGCTGTTCCAGTCGACAAGGCCCTGCGCCCAGGTCCATCCCCATGAGCCGAAGAGATTGTAGACGTTTTCGCCGGTCACGTAATCGTTGATCGGGCCTGCGGCGAGACCTGCCAGCATGCCGCCGAGAGGTACGCCGAGGGCGTAGATCGAAGCGGCAGTCGCGCGGCTTGTCGGTTTGAAATAATCCGCAATTACAGACTGGGCGGGCGGCGTACAGCCCGCCTCGCCGACGCCGACGAGCAGGCGGAAGATAAACAGGGTCATGAAGCTGGTCGCAAAGCCGCAGAGCACCGTCATCAGGCTCCAAAGGGTCAGCGAAATGATGATGATCATCATCCGGCTGCGCCGTTCGGCAACACGCGCAATCGGAATGCCAAGCGTCGTGTAGAAGATCGCGAAGGCAAGTCCGCCCAGCAATCCCATATGCCAGTCTTCAAGCTGGAGCGAGAGTTTCATCGGCTCGGTTAGGATGCCGAAGATCGAACGGTCGATGAAATTGAAGATGTAAACAACAAGCAGCGAAGACAAAATATAGCCGCGATAAAGCGGGGTTCCGAATCCGGTCTTATAGCCCGGAACGGCTTCGGTGGTTGTCTGGCTAGGGGTGGCGGCGTCGGTCATTCGGGTCTCCACGACAGTCAGGCAAGGGTTGGGAAAATCAGTTGGTGGCGGGGCTCCAGCGATCCTTCAGGAAAGTTCGCGAAGCGAGGAAATAGAACGCCGCGGCGATCACGAAGAACAGCACCGTGGCAACCATCGACTGGCGCAGCCCTTCGGCATAGGCCGAGCAGAGCGCCGGCCCGAGTTCCCCGAGTTCAGCCACGCGGCTGGCGCAGA
>JBKBRT010000204.1:0-5320 GCA_046291585.1 Hyphomonas sp. | reverse complement strand
GCGTGGCACCGCGTTGACGCTGATGAAGCCTGGCTCTGGCATGCGGGGGGCCCGCTTGCGCTCACGCTGTCGCCGCCGGGCGGGAAGGGGGCGAAAAGCCTCACCCTCGGCCCGGACCTGCGCGCAGGCCAGCGTCCTCAGGCGATCATCCCGGCCCATCACTGGCAGACGGCCGAAACGCTCGGTGCGTGGACGCTGGTGTCCTGTCTTGTGGCTCCGGGTTTTGATTTCTCCGGCTTCACGCTGGCCCCGCCCGATTGGCGACCCGAGGTCTGAAGCGCAAAAAAACTCCAACACCGTTGGAGTTTTTGCCCCCTCGTTGGAGGAACCGTTGGAGTTTTTCAGGCGGCTTATCCACGGGATAAGCCACGCCTGATTTTACCCGGCGATATATTGGGCGCCGTTGACGGTCATGGTTGCGCCGTTGATGAAAGCGGCCTCGTCCGAAGCCAGATAGGCGCACATCGAGGCGATTTCTTCAGCCTTACCAAGGCGCCCGACCGGGATCGTCGCGATGATGCCTTCGAGCACTTCGGGCTTCACGGCCTGCAGCATTTCGGTGTCGATATAGCCCGGGGCGACGACATTGGAGGTGATGCCCTTCTTGGCGCCCTCATAGGCCAGCGCCTTGGTAAAGCCGATCAGGCCGGCCTTGGCCGCAGAGTAGTTTGCCTGGGTGAACTGGCCTTTCTGGCCGTTGATCGAGGAAATATTGATGATCCGCCCGAAATTGCGCTCGCGCATGCCATCCCAGACCTGGCGGGTCACGTTGAACGCCGAGGTGAGGTCGACATTGATGACTTCCTGCCACTGGGCGAGGGTCATTTTATGGAACGGGGCGTCGCGGGTGATGCCGGCATTGTTGACCAGCACATCTACCGGTCCCACCTCCGCCTCAACCGCCTTCAGGCCTGCGCCCACCGCGTCATAGTCGGCCACGTCGAATTTGAAGACCTTGATGCCGGTTTCCTTGGAAAAGGCAGCTGCAGCCGCATCATTGCCGCCATAATTGGCCGCCACTGAATACCCTTTGGCCTGCAGCATTTCGCTGATTGCCTTGCCGATGCCGCGCGTACCGCCGGTCACCAGAGCCGTTTTCGCCATGGTATGAATTCCTCCCTAATGTCTTGTTATCGCCAGAGTTGCCCAGAAGTGGGGCCACATCAATAGCGCATTGGTCTTGGCGGGGTTCTGTGCAAATATTTCGCACTAGCACAATAATTGCTTGCTCCATTGCAGGGCATCGCGCGAGGTGAGGACATGGCCAGACATTCAGGCTCGACAGGGCCAATAATCATAAAGAAGTATGCAAACCGGCGTCTCTATGACACGTCGACGTCTTCCTATGTCACTCTGGAACACTTGTCGGATCTTGTCCGCGAGGGGCAGGACTTTGAAGTCCGCGATGCGAAAACCGGAGATGACCTGACGCGGCAGGTGCTGACCCAGATCATTTTCGAGCAGGAAACCAAAGGCCAGGGCGCCTTGCCGCTGAACTTTTTACGCCAGCTGATCGGCTTCTATGGCGGCGGCGCGCAGGCTTATCTGCCCTCCTTCCTCGAAATGTCGATGAACAGCTTCTCCCAGGCCCAGAAAGAATGGCGCAAAGCGGCCAATCCGATGAGCCTGTTTGAGGCGCAGACACGCCGCAACATGGCGATGTTCGAGCAGGCCATGAAAATGTTCGTGCCGGGCGTCGCGCCCAACAGCTCGGCGGCAGAAGAATCCCGCCCGGGCGGCCAGGTGCCGTCAAATCCGTTTATGGAATATCAGGCCGAAGCCCTCGCCGCGATGCAGGAGCAAATGGAAGCCATCCAGAAGCAGCTGGCCGATCTGTCCCGCAAGGAGTGATCCCTGCAGGACCGAAATCGGCCGATAGCCCGATCAGACGTCGCCGGACACACCAAAGTCGCGGCGGGCCGAAACGATGGTCACAATGACGCCCGCCAGAACATCCAGCAGCGTCATCGCGGTGAGGATGAAGAAGGTGGAGGTTGCAAAGTTCGGCATCAGCAGGAACTGCACCAGGCAGAGGATGAAGATCAGCAGCGAGATGCCGTGATTGACGATTGTGGCGGTGCCTGTGCTGGTCGACTTCAGGATTTCGAGGAACAGGAAAATCACTGCCAGGAGGACGATGGCGTCGCCCTTCGACAGGACCCATTCGACACCTGAGATCATCGGCAGGCCGAGGAAGCGTTCGTTCAGCAGATTTGCCATCGGCGCGGCTTGCGCCTGCAACAACTGGCCGCTCGCGTCGACGCCCTGCACCGGGCCGCCAAACGCCATGGCCATGAGATTGTAGAGCACGACCGGAATGACCAGCAGCGGAAAGATGCCGAATATTAGTCGCATGAATGACCCCTGTTTTTGAGTTTCGCCCTGCCCGGCGCGCCGTTTCTGGTCGCGTTCCATCCTGGCAACGGCTGCACCTGCCATTGCGATCCGAGTATCCTTCGAGGCTTTCTTGGCCACGTCCACCCTCGCAATGCCGGTTGCGTTTACCAAGCCTGTCTAACGTATCGCAGCAGGGGTGGCGAGAGACTTTGCATCGCCGGCAAACAACGCTCAGCGGTCAGGCGGATCCGGCGCCCGGTCAAAGCTGGCTTCCTCCGCCTTATGGTGCAGCTGCAGGTTCAGAAGAATGCCCTTGGCAGCCGGCAGAAGCCACAGGCAGAGGAGGGTGACCACCACGCCCACACCGGCCATCGCCAGCAGCTTCAGCCCGACGGGCAGGGGGCTCATCGGCACGAGGAAGAGGAATGGCGCCATCAGGATGAGCACGCCGAAGCCCACAAAGAAGGCTGGCCCGTCTGCAGTGTCGGCCGCGGTCATGTCGCGTCCGCAATGTGGGCAGGTGTCGTTCAGCTTCAGATAGCCCCGGAACAGTTTGCCTTCGCCACAGGCGCCGCAGCGCAGGCGAATACCGGAGAGGATGGGGGTGGGTGTATGTTCCATGCCTGATAATTAGGCACTGCATGCAGGCTTGGCGCCGTGACAAACGCCCGCGCCTCCTCTTGACGCGGGTCGGTGCATTGCCCACGAGTGCGCCGGTTTCAACGCCCTCCGGGAGCACATCTTATGTCAGACCCTGTCTTCAGCCGCATCGCCATCATCGGTGTGGGCCTTATCGGCTCCTCGATTGCTCTGGCCTCGGCGGAGTATGGCGCGGCCGGCGAGGTTGTTCTCTACGATGCGAGCCCGGATGTGCGCGAGCGGGCAGGCAGGCTCGGTCTGGGCACGATCGCGCCGACGCTGGAAGCGGCTGTATCGGACGTAGACTGCGTCATCGTCTGCGTGCCCGTAGGCGCCATCGGCGCAGTTGCAGCAGGCGCGGTACCGGCCATGAAGTATGGCGCCATTCTCAGTGATGTCGGTTCGGTCAAGACCGAAGCGGCCCGCGCGCTGCATGATGCCGGCGATGGCCGCATCCATGTCATTCCCGGGCACCCGATTGCCGGCACCGAGCAATCGGGGCCGGAAGCAGGCTTCCCGACGCTCTTTCGCGGCGCCTGGCACATCCTCACGCCCCTCGCAGGACAGGATGAAGCCTATCAGACGGCCACCGATCAACTGGCCGCGTTCTGGACACGGCTTGGCGCGAAGGTGGAGGCCATGGACGCCGGACGGCATGACCGCGTCCTGGCGATCACCTCGCACCTGCCCCACCTCATCGCCTTCAACATCGTCACCACCGCCTTTGATCTGGAATCCGTTGAGCAGGGCGAAGTGGTGAAATACTCGGCTGGCGGTTTCCGGGACTTTACCCGTATTGCTGCTTCAGACCCGGTGATGTGGCGCGACGTGTTCCTCAACAACAAAGAAGCCGTGCTCGAATGCCTTGGCCGCTTCTCCGAGGATCTTGCCGTGCTGCAGCGCGCCATCCGGTGGGGCGACGGCGACACCCTGATCCGCGAGTTCACGCGCGCCCGGTCGATCCGCAAGGCGATCATTGATGCGGGCCAGGATTCCAGCGCGGTGAATTTCGGGCGGAATAGTCCGGAGCCGGAAGAGGAAGCCTAGCGCCTATTTCGGGGCGCGTTTGGCGAGAATGCGCTGCAGCGTGCGGCGGTGCATGTTGAGGCGGCGCGCCGTTTCCGAGACATTGTGATTGCAGAGTTCATAAACGCGCTGGATGTGTTCCCAGCGCACCCGGTCTGCCGACATCGGATTTTCCGGCGGGGCAGGGCGCTCATCCTGCGAGGCGGTCAGCGAGCGAATAATATCTTCAACGTCCGCAGGCTTGGAGAGGTAATCGACTGCGCCGGCCTTGACGGCGGCAACGGCGGTGGCGATCGCGCCATAGCCGGTCAGGATCACGGCGCGCGCCTCGGGGCGATACTTCTGAAGCACTTCCACCACATCGAGGCCGCTGCCATCTTCCAGCCGCAGATCCAGAACGGCAAAAGCAGGCGGGTTGAGGCGGGCGATATCCTTGCCTTCCGAAACATTCGAGACAGCCGAGACAATGAAGCCGCGCTGCGCCAGCGCGCGCGCCAGGCGCTGCACAAACGGGCCATCATCATCCATGACGAGGCAGGATTTATCTTCCACGCCCTCAAGGCTCGGATGCAGGTTCACGACAGCGGGGCGTTCCATGCGCACTCTCCTTCAGGCGGTCTGGCCGCCGGTAAGAGGATATATGGCGGAATTGTCAACTATTCCAAGCTTCGCGGCAGCAATGCCTGCAGCGGCCAAACAGCCTGAACGATGGCGCCGGTGGCGGGCGGTGTCCGGTTTCGGGACGCGATTCGCCCACCGGTGCGCTCAATCAGGGTTTTTGCGATGAAAAATCCGAGGCCCATATCGCCCCCGCCCAGACGGGCTTCCGACCTGTCAGAAATATAGGGCTCGCCCAGTTTCGGCAGCACTTCAGGCGAGAATCCCGGGCCATCATCGGTGATGGTAATCACCACCTGATCACTCGTCCAGCTTGCGGTGGCGTCTACGCGGGTGGTGGCAAAACTCACCGCGTTCTCGATGAAGGCGCCTACCGCGTGCAGAATTTCGGGGCTGCGGGCCAGTATGGGCGGCTTGTTTGCGCCGCCTTCGCCGGGCACCGCGCGCACGACGAGCGCTACCCCAAGCCCTTTCATCGGGGCCGCTGCCTCCTCGACGAGAACATCCAGCGGCATCCGGGCATGGACGATGTCGGTTGCGTCCCGTGCTTCTCGAATGGCCGAGAGAATGGAGCGGCAACGGTCTGCCTGTTCGGCAATCAGTCGGAAGTCTTCGGCATGCGGATCATCGGGCCCTGCCTGTTGGACCAGCTCCTTGGCGACGAGGTGGATGGTGGCGAGCGGCGTGCCCAGCTCATGGG
>JBKBRT010000203.1:0-5363 GCA_046291585.1 Hyphomonas sp. | reverse complement strand
CGCATTGAACGAAACCACCTATCTGACGCCGGCTGAACCGTCGCTCGGAATGGCCATGGCCGTGCCGGGTCATATCGGCGGGGGCGCCCTCAAGGCGCCGTCTCCGGAAGCGCTCTCGGCCGTTGCGGCGTCCACACCCCTTATCGGCACCGTTGTTACCCCGATGACCAGTGTAGACGCCCCCATCAGCGTCGTCGCCATCTCGGGTCCCCCGCCAGCATTCAGCCTGACGGGCACGGGCTCTGCCGGTGTGTCCATCGTCGATTCAAATCTGGCCTGGAGCAACAGCCCCGCGCTCGCGCGTGTCGCGGCAGATGTTTCTACCCGCCGCGCCGGCCGTCCGGCAGAGGTTTCGCAGAACGTAACGCTCGGCATCGCCATCGCGGCGCCGTCGGCCACAACCGGTCTCGGGTTCGATGTCGGCCTGGCGCCCCGCGTGGCTATCCGGGATGAGGGCGACGTCTCCAGCCAGCGTCTCGGCGGTGAAGTCCGCTTCGGTCAGGGCCTCAACATCGTGAACAACCAGGGCCAGCCCGAAGGCTGGTATCTGTTCGTTGGCGCAGATGGCGAAGCCCTCGTCTGGGACAATGACGGCATGCCCTCACTGGGCGACGTGTTCAATGTCCAGATGACGGATCAGGTGACCGTCGGCGATCTCCAGGCCGGGGTCTCGATCCAGAAAGCGGGCGGCGAAATCTCTTTCAGCTATATCCGCCGCGAAATGAAGTTTGATGACCGCAATCGCAGCCTCAAGGATACCGAGGACTTCGCCGGCGTCACCTTCACAATGCGCCGCTAGCATTCATTCTGCCTTAGCCGGTAAGTTCCCGGATTACGGAAAATCCACCGGACGCAGGCGTTCAGCAGAAACGCGCCAGTAGGCTTCTGCCTCCGGCCCGATTGCAGCCAGCACCGGATCAATCTCGTCAGCCCGAACCACCGCGCGCAGCGCGGTTGCGGTCGCCTCGATACAGTTATCCGGGGTCAGATTGTGATTGGGCCGCAGGGCCATTGCCTCTGCCGTCTGGACATCACGGCCTCCCCACGGCTCGGGCACGCCCGGCTGCCAGCGGAATACAAAGATCGCGCGCACAACCGCGGGCAGAATGTCAGCAAATCGCAGCGCCTGCGCCACCGTCAGCCGGCGCCGGAAGGTCAGAAGCACGCCTTCAACAGCTGTATAGGCGGAGTTGTTGCTGACAAGATCCATCTCTTCCCTGGCAATATCCAGGAAGCGTTGCCACTCTGCGCTGGCATGACGGTAGGTCCACGGCATCGGCATATCGCGTCAATGCCTCCCCGGCGCGCGGCTGCCCATGAGGCCCGGCGCCGCATCTGAAAGGCAATTCCGGGCCTTAATCGTCCTCGTCCAGCGGGGGCGAATCGGCTGTATCGCGGCGGGGGCGGGCGACCAGATCCCCCAGATCGGTCAGCTCGATAAAGGTGTCGGCCTCCCGGCGCAGATCGTCTGAAATCATCGGCGGGGTTGCATTCATGGTCGAGACAACGGACACGCGAACGCCCTTCTGCTTGACCGACTCGACCAGCCGGCGGAAGTCTCCATTACCGCTGAACAACACGATATGATGGCAGTAGGCGGCCGCTTCGAGCATATCGACGGCCAGCTCCACATCCATGTTGCCGCGCACGCGCTTGCGCCCTTCGCGGTCGACGAATTCGCGCGCGGGTTTCTTCACGACGTTGAAACCGTTATAGGCCAGCCAGTCCACCAGCGGCCGGATCGGGCTATATTCGTCGCTCTCCACCAGCGCGGTGTAATAGCTTGCCCGCACCAGCCGCCCGCGTGACTGGAACTCCTTGAGAAGCTTGCGAAAATCAATCTCCAGCCCGACCGCGCGCGCCGCCGAATAGAGGTTGGCCCCGTCAATGAACAGCGCCAGACGTTCGTCCTTGTAAAAAGCCATTGGCTTTATCCTCTTCTTCAAATAGGGAAGGGCCAAATTCATGCCCAGACGCGTTTACGTCCGGAATACCGAGCCCTTGCAGACTCTGCAAGGACGGGTTGCCGTGGCGTGCTGCAGCGCATATAAAGGGCGGTTCTTCAGGAGAATAACCCCGTATGGCCCGCGTTACCGTAGAAGACTGCATCCAGAAGGTTCCCAACCGCTTCGAGCTCGTACTGCTCGCAGCCCATCGGGCGCGCATGATCCGCGAAGGATCGCCGCTGACGATTGACCGGGACAATGACAAGGACCCAGTCGTTTCGCTGCGTGAAATCGCTGAGACGTCGATCGACCTGAAAGTCGTGAAGGAAGCCCTCATCTCCAACCTGCAGGACATCCGTCCGGGCGAAGAGAATGAGCGTGAAGCTGACCGCGTGGCCCTTCAGGCGGCGCCGGCAGCGTCGGAAGAAGATGTTCTGCGCGCCTATCAGGCTGAACTCGAATCCGGGCGCGACGACCGGCTCTAGGAGACTCAATGGACGGCAGCACCCTTTCCGGACCGGAAAAAGGGGCTGGCACAGGGGCTGGCAAACCGGCTCCTGCCAGCGATATCGCGTCCGACCTTCCGCCAGTCCTTTCCCGTGAAGAGCTGATCGCCAAGGTGCGGGCCTATCACCCCCGGGTGCGCTCTGAGCTCCTGGGTCTGGCCTATGATTTTGCCAAGAAGCATCATGGCGAACAGTCCCGCGATTCCGGCGAGGCGTATTATTCCCACCCCGTTCAGGTTGCGAGCCTGCTGGCCGACATAAAGCTCGACGAAGTCACCATCGTCGCCGGCCTCCTGCATGATGTCGTCGAGGACACCGAAATCGACATCGGCGATATCGAAGTACGGTTCGGCCCGCAGGTCGCCGAACTCGTCGACGGGGTCACCAAGCTCGACAAGCTGGAATTTACCTCCAAGGAGGCCGCGCAGGCGGAGAACTTCCAGAAGTTCATCCTCGCGATGACCGGCGACCTTCGGGTGCTGCTGGTCAAGCTCGCCGACCGGATGCACAATATGGAGACCCTCCATTTCCGCAAGAAGCCCGAGAGCCGGCAGCGGACAGCGCGCGAAACGATGGATATCTACGCGCCCCTGGCGCGCCGGATCGGCCTTTATGATCTCGCTGCCCGGATGGATGACCTCGCCTTCAAGGAGCTCAATCCTGAAGCGCGCCGCGCCATCATCTACCGGCTGGAAGAGCTGGAGCGGGAAAACAAGGACGACCTCGGACGAATTCGCGCAGATCTGACGCGCATTCTCAGCGAGGCGGGCCTGCGCTGTCGGATCAGGGGCCGCCGCAAGCAGCCCTACTCGCTCTGGCGCAAGCTGGAACGCAAGTCGATTTCCTTCCGCGATGTGGCAGACCTCTTCGCCTTCCGGATCATCGTGCCCGATGCGCCTGACTGCTACCGCGTGCTCGGCGTCCTGCACACGCACTGGGCCTGCATTCCCGAACGGTTCCGGGATTTTATATCCGTACCCAAACCAAACGGCTATGCCAGCCTTCACACCACCGTCCGCGCTTCGGGAAACCGCCGCGTGGAGCTCCAGGTCCGCACCGAAACCATGGACCTGACGGCTGAATACGGCGTAGCCGCCCATTGGGGCTATAAAAACCGCTCTTACGGCTTTGACGTGGACTCCGCCCGCGCCGCCGGTCTCGACCCGGAAGCCAACCTAAGAGCCTTCGCCGAACTTCTGCGTGACGGCGCCGAGCCCGGGGAATTCCTCGAGCACGCCAAGCTGGAGATGTACCGCGAACACGTCTTCACCTTCACCCCCAAGGGCAAGCTGATCATCCTTCCGGCCGGCGCAATGCCTCTGGATTTTGCCTACGCCGTCCACTCGGCCGTGGGCGACACAACCATCGGGGCACGGATCAACGGCGAGGAGAAATCCCTGCGCCGCCCGCTCAAGAATGGCGACGTGGTTGATATCATCCGGGGCAAGACGGCAGAGCCGATCCGGGGCTGGGAAATGCTGACCCATACCGGACGCGCGAAATCGGCGCTTCGCCGGCTGGAGCGCGAGCGCGAGATTGCCGAATTCCGGCGCCTCGGCGAGGGGCTGATAAACCAGGCGCTGCGCCGGGCAGGGGCAGACCCCGTCGATGTCATGCTGATGGATGTGGCCAAGAAGTTCGGCTTCAAGAGTGTCGACGACATGCGCGAGGCTGTCGGCCGCGGGCGGTTCAAGACCGCCACGGTCATCCAGACGGTGTTTCCCGGCTACCAGCCCGAGCGCACCGACGACGTCGCCAAAACGCCGATCGACAGCGACCATGTTCCCCTCTTCGTCGAAGGCCGCACGCTGACCCCCGGCGTGACGCTGCATCTGGCCACCTGCTGCCACCCGCTGCCCGGAGATCGGATCATCGGCGTTCAGGTGCCCGATAAAGGCTTGATGGTTCACATTTCCAGCTGTCCGCGCCTGGCGGAATATGATGACCGGCCCGAGCTCTGGCACGATCTGAAATGGACCGAGTTTGCGCGGACCGATGCCGTGGCTGTCGGCCGCGTGCGGGTCAACGCCTCCAACCAGCGGGGCGTTCTGGCCAAGCTCTGCGCCGCCGTCGCCGAATCGAACGGCAACATCATCGGGATTTCCACAGCCTCGCGGCATCCTGATTTCATTGAGCTGGTGATGGATATTGAGGTTGAAGACCTGAAGCGTATGACGCAAATCCTAGCGGCATTGCGGTCCTTGGCCGTGGTGGACCGTGCTGTACGCGACCAGGAGGGACAATATGACCAGTGAAGACGTGCTCGCCATATTCAAGGAGGCGGGCGCCCTGCTGGAGGGGCATTTCATCCTCTCCTCCGGGCGGCGCAGCTCCGTGTTCCTGCAGAAGGCGCTCGTCTTCTCGCGACCGGACCTTTCCGAGAAGCTCTGCAAGGCGCTCGCCGCCAAGCTCACCGCAGACTTCGGCAAGATCGACGTGGTCGCCGGCCCCGCTGTGGGCGGCATCATCCCGGGCTATGAACTTGCCCGCCATCTGGGCGCGCGCGCCATCTTCGCCGAGCGCGTCGATGGCCAGCTCCAGTTCCGGCGCGGCTTTTCCATTGGCGCAGGTGAGCGCGTGCTGATCGCTGAAGACATTGTAACGACCGGTCTTTCTTTCCGCGAGACCGTCGAGGCGCTGGCCAAACTCCCCGGCAAAGTTGTCGGCGGGGCCTGCATCATCGACCGCTCGGGCGGGCGCGCCGATGTTGGCTGCAAGCTTATCTCGCTCGCGCAGGTGAACTTCCCGGACTATGCGCCCGATGATCTGCCTCCGGAGCTTCAGAAGCTCGAAGCCATCAAGCCCGGCTCGCGGGGGCTCGCCTGATGACCGGCCGTCTCCGCCTCGGGGTCAATATCGACCATGTGGCGACCATCCGCAACGCGCGCGGCGGGGCCCATCCTGATCCGAT
>JBKBRT010000010.1:0-28657 GCA_046291585.1 Hyphomonas sp. | reverse complement strand
GACGCAAGCCTGATATCCGCGCTAGCCGCGTACCGGCCACCACAGCCCGATTTCCAGCCCGTTCAGGAGCGGTTTGAACTGCTCGAGCGGCAGCTGGCCACGCCAGACCCGGACATGGCGCCACTGAAGGATCGCGTCGGCGCCATTGAACAAGCCATCTCGACGATTTCTGCCTCCATTGCCTCTCTCCGCAGCATTCACCTCGATGCGATTTCCCGGAATATCAAGGATGTAGCCGACCGTGTCGACGCCATACAGATGCCCGATGTGGAAGGCGTCAACCTGCGCCTGAATGAGGGTATCGCGTCGCTCTCCGAGACGGTTGCCCACAACCGTCCCGATCTGTCGCCTCTGCAGGAAAGGCTTTCAGCGCTCGAAATGCTGATCGCAAACTTCAAGATACCCGAAGTCGATCTCGGACCCGTCCATAGCGGGCTGGCGCGGCTCGATCTCAGCCTGTCGGAATTGCAACCGCCGGAAATCGATCTTCGTCCGGTCGAAATACGTCTTTCAAAACTGGAAGAACTTCTCGAAGGGCTTGATCAGAAAGAGTCCTTTGGCGCGTTGGCGGGCGATGTCGCCATGCTGTCGGCAGAACTCAACGAGATTTCCAGAGACCTGGCGAACGTTACCACCGAAGTGGCAAGCGTTTCGACCGATCTGACAAGAGTATCGGGAGAAATCGGGTCGGTGGGTGAAGCGGTGTCGCGCATAGATATCCCGGAAGCCCCCGACCTTGACCCGATCCACAATCGCCTTGCGGAGATTGACGCCTCGCTGATGGACAGGTTTGCCCTAGTCCAGGAACGCATAACGGCCACGACCCCGCTCAATGATGCGTTGATTGCCACGCTCGCCGCCGTGGAATCAGACCTTGAAGTCGTCGCCTCTCGCCGCGCGCCCGATCTTGAACCGCTATTTACACAGCTGGCATCGCTGGACTCTTCAGTCGGCACAATCCGGAACGAGCTGCGAAGCCAGACACGCCTGGAATCGATCGAGCGGCGCCTCCTCACCATCCAGGAAGCTGTCAACAACCCGCCTTCCAGCGAAGTCTCACGCGAAGACGTGAGCGCGCTGGAAGACCGCCTCACATCCATTGAATACGGCGTCACAGCCCTCCACCATATGCTTCGCGGGCGCGGCGACGCTACGAGATCTGAAGGTGAAGCACCCCGTCAGCGCGCTGAAGCCGCAGGCTATGAGGCCAGCGCAAGTGTGCGCACCATCCGCGCGCTTCCCACAGCCGAGATCAGCCGGCGCGCAGAAGCCATTGCAGAAGCACGCCGCCCGGACGACGAAGCAAACCTGCTGACCCACGCCGCGTTCGGTGAAGGGGACGATCTCGCCCAGATTGTCGGCGTCGGTCCAATTCTGACGGAGCTGCTTCACGACGTAGGGGTGTTCTACTTCTGGCAGATCGCCGAATGGACCGACGAAGACGTTGCCTATGTCGATGAAAAACTCCTTCATTTCAAAGGCAGGATCGAACGAGATGATTGGGTGGGGCAAGCCAGCCAGCTCGCGGAAATGCCCGGTGCTGCCCCCCGCCCCGGAGCCGGCTGAACTGCCCCTGCGGCATGGGTTGGCGAGGCTGGCGCCTACCGCCTAATCTTCACACAAAATCGGGGGGCCCCTTGCCACCCGCCACCGGGAGACACAAAAAATGCTCGAAGGCATCCGCGTCGTCGAATACGCCACCTATATGGCCGCGCCTGGCGCGGGCTGCATCCTGCGAGACTGGGGCGCGGACGTCGTCAAGATCGAGCCTCCGGGCGGCGACCCCATCCGCCTCTTCTTCCGCACGATCGGCACGGACTATCCGGACAACCCCGTCTTCGATTTCGACAATCGCGGCAAGCAGTCGATCATAATCGACACCAGCAAAACCGAGGGCCAGACCCTGATCCGTGAACTGGTGAAAGACGCCGATGTCTTCCTCACCAACGTCCGCCCCGGCGGTCTCACCCGCTCCGGTCTCGACTTTGACTCGCTCAAGCAATTGAATCCGAAGCTCGTCTACTGCTCCCTTTCCGGATACGGCCTCGAAGGTCCGGACGCTGATCGTCCAGGCTTTGACATCGCAAGCTTCTGGAGCCGCACCGGCGTTGCCAACCTCACCATCCCAAAAGGCGGTGAGCCTTTCCCGCTACGCACGGCTTTTGGCGACCACACGACCTCCATCGCTGCCGCCGCCGGCATCTGCGCGGCGCTTGTGGAAGCCCAACGCACCGGCAAGGGCCGCCTCGTTGAGGCCTCCCTCTTCCGCACCGGGCTCTACACGATGGGGTCTGATCTTGCGATTCAGCTCTTCTTCGGCCGGGTTGCCTCGACCAAAGGGCGGCATGAGCAGAATGTTCCGATCTCGAACTTTTATCAGAGCAAAGACCAGAAATGGTTCTGCATCGTTGCCCGTCAGGGCGAAACCGATTGGGCACCGCTCTGCCGCGTGATCAACCAGCCTGACCTCTCCGCCGATCCCCGCTTCAACAATGCCAAAGGCCGCCGGGCCAACAATGCCGAAGTGGTGAACATCCTCGACGCAGGTTTTGGCGCCTATGACATGGAAGAGCTGTCCAAGCGTCTCGACGCGGAGTCGATTGCCTGGGCGCCCGTGCAGACGCTGGCCGAAGTCGCCAGCGATCCCCAGGCGCACGCTGCCGGCGCCATCGTTCAGACTCCCAGCTCCAAAGGCGACGGCACGACTTACGCGTCCCCTGCCTCTCCTGTGCGTTTCCCCGGCGCTGATGACGGCCCCAAAGGCCCCTCGCCTGGCCCGGGTGAACATACGCG
The DNA here is from genome assembly GCA_046291585.1 of Hyphomonas sp. Classification (GTDB taxonomy): domain Bacteria; phylum Pseudomonadota; class Alphaproteobacteria; order Caulobacterales; family Hyphomonadaceae; genus Hyphomonas. Next base: position 25,864 of record JBKBRT010000010.1, on the reverse strand, counting down.
CGACGTGCTGTCGGCGATGGGCCGGAGCGCTGCAGACATTGAGGCTCTCTATCAGTCCGGCGTCGTCTTCTGACAAAAACAAAGGGGCGTGAGAAAACCTCACGCCCCTTCTATCATCCTGATTCAGAGCAAGATTTACTTGCCTTTGAAAACGGGGGTCCGCTTCTCTAGGATAGCGTTGACGCCTTCGACATGATCCTCTGTCTCGTGCATCAGCGCCTGAGACGCGGCCGAGAGTTCCATGATCGTATCGTAGGAAGCGTTCGTGCCATGGCGCATCAGCGTCTTGGCGAGGCGCAAAGCCTGGGGAGGTTGGCCTGCGATCTTTTCCGCTAGGGCCATAGCCTCGTCCATTAACTTGTCCGCCGGAACAACCCTACTGACAAGGCCCCACTCAGCCGCTGTCTTCGCATCGATTACATCACCGGTGAACAAAAGCTCCGCCGCGCGCGACGAGCCGATCAGACGCGGCAACAGCCAGGCACCTCCATCACCGGGTATGAGGCCAAGCTTGAGGAATGTCACACCCATCTTCGCTGTTTCTGACGCGATGCGGATGTCGGCCATGCAGGCAACGTCACAGCCCAGGCCGATAGCCGGGCCGTTGATGGCGGAAATCAATGGCGTTTCCATATTATACAGGGAGCGGACGATCATATGAATGTTGCGGCGGTATCCCTCGCGGATATCTGCAGGGCTACCCCCGAAAGCGCCGGTCTTTTCCTTCATCGCCTTGACATCGCCGCCAGCGGAAAAGGCCCGGCCGGCGCCGGTCAGGATCGCGCAGCGGATCTGCGGATCTGCCGCAATTTCTGCGCAGACAGCAGCCACAGCCGGGCCATCGCCCTCTTGCCCCAGTGCGTTCATCATCTCCGGGCGGTTGAGCGTCATGACGGCTATTTGCCCGCGCTTCTCTAACAGCAGAATGGACATTCACGTTTCCTTTGATGTTGGTGCAATCAGTTGGCGGCAGCCTTGGCAGTAAAGCGGCTTCCTGGAGGTGGCGGCGCGGCCGGCGGCCCGGCAAAGCACTGTGCCTTGGACATCCAGTCCGTTGCCGTCTGCCCGGTCACCTTTAGCGACGTATCGGCAATATTCCTTGTCTGAGTCACCACCTGGCAAAACTCTTCTGCTCTGCCCACCACACGCTCTGTGTCACTCGGATTTCCGTATGTCCAGACTTCTCCCGAAGGCGCTTCGAGCACCACATAAGGCATCTCTCCCGGCGGTTTTTCCCGGCGGATGGCATAGGTCCAGCCAAACGTGTTGATGCCAAGAGTAACGATGTTGCCAATCCGGTCTTCATTCTTCCGGGTAACACCGAGATGATCATATACTTCCTGACCATGAGCCCATGTTTCCATCAGCCGCGCCGTAATGGATGATCGCGCGCTCATGTCCGGCCCGGCCCATTTCAGGCGTGCCTTGGGATCGGCGCCGGCAAAGCGATCGGCTGTTTCCTCAAACTGCTTTTCCCATTCCGCAACGAGCGCAAAACCATCCAGGCCGCCGAGTTGATCGCTCTCATAGGCCCGCATGCTCCTGCCAGCCGCCGCCATAGACTTGAGATGGTGAACAAGTTCTGCCTCATCGGCGAGTTGCAGATAAGCCATCCGGTTCCAGAAGTGTAGATGCTGCAGAACATCATGAATGCCCCAGCCTTTGAACTGTGTCGGCTCCCGATATCGGATCGGCGCAGTCTGCGAGATCAGCGCGCGCAGGGCTCTGCTCTCAGCCCGAAAGTCTTCAGCCTGCTGCATACCTTAAAGCTCGCCTTTCAGGTCTTTCATCACTCCAGAAAAATCGAGACCATCAAAGCCTCGTTCGGACAGATCCTGATAGATGCTTTCGGCAAGGGCGCCGAGCCGGATATCTGCCCCTGCCGTTCTCGCCGCGCCCGCAGCGAGATGGAGATCTTTCAACATCATGGCAACAGCAAAGCCGGGCTTGTAATCGCGGTTTGCCGGTGAGGTGGGCACAGGGCCCGGAACCGGACAATAGCTCGTCATCGACCAGCACTGACCGGACGAAACTGAAGAAATCTTGTAAAAGGTTTCGGCGTCCAGCCCCAACTTTTCAGCCAGATTGAAGGCTTCACAAGTGCCGACCATCGAAATGCCAAGCAGCATGTTGTTGGCAATCTTCGCTGCCTGACCATTGCCAGGCCCGCCAGCGTGGAACACGTTCTTCCCCATATCCTTGAGGATCGGTTCCGCCAGCGAGTAATTGATCGCGGGCCCGCCCGCCATGAAGGTCAGCGTTCCGGCCTCTGCTGCCGCGACGCCGCCTGAAACGGGTGCGTCGATCATCATGAAGCCTTCCGCCTGAGCTTGTTCGTGGGCGGATCGCGCGTCATCGACGGCAATGGTTGAGCAGTCAATCAGCAGAATGCCCTGCTGGGCATTTGCGGCCACACCATCTTGCCCGAAATAAACGCCGAGCACATGCTTGCCGGCCGGCAACATAGTGATAACCACGTCTACACCGGAAACGGCATCGGCAATAGATACGGCAGGCCGCGCGCCGCGTTCTGCAGCTGCCACCACAGCTTGAGGGTTCAAGTCGAAGGCGGCCACCTCGTGATAGGCCTTCACCAGATTGGCGCACATGCCCGCGCCCATATTTCCAAGACCGATGAAGGCTATTTTTGCCATGTTATAATCTCCTGAGGCGACTCGCTTATGTGTCTTTGAAGTCTGGAGCGCGCTTTTCAGTGAACGCACTCATGCCCTCTTTCTGGTCTGAAGTACCGAAGAGGCCCTGGAAAAGCCGGCGCTCAAATTTTACGCCCTCCGTGGTCGGAAGCTCCAGTGCGCGGGCGACCATTTCTTTTGCCGCCATTATGGACGGTATGGAGAAGCCAGCTATCTCGTTGGCAACGCCCAAAGCTGTCTCAATCAATGAGTCATGCGGCACAACTCGGGAGACAAGCCCGATCCGGTCGGCCTCAGCGGCATCAATCATCCGCCCCGTGAGCACAAGGTCCATCGCTTTCGCCTTACCGACCGCCTTGGTCAGGCGGATCGAACCGCCCATGCCGGGCGTCACGCCCAGCTTGATCTCAGGCTGGCCGAATTTGGCTTTGTCCGAAGCTATGATCAGGTCACACATCATGGCCAGTTCACATCCGCCGCCAAGCGCAAAGCCATTGACTGCCGCGATCACCGGCTTCCGCGCAGCCGCGAACCGGTCCCAGCCTGCAAAATAATCCTCAACATACATGTCAGAGAAGTTCTGAGGTTGCATCTCTTTGATATCTGCGCCCGCAGCGAAGGCGCGGCCCGCGCCAGTCAGCACACTGACGGCGATTTCCTTGTTGCGGTCGATCGCAACAAAGCAATCAACAACCTCGCGCATCACCTCAGCGTTCAGCGCATTGAGCGCATCCGGACGGTTAAGGGTCACGATCGCCACGCGGCCCTTCTGTTCGAACTGGATCGTATTGTAGTCAGCCATGTCAGTTTATCCCATCGTCGGAATGACAAACGCCTGGTCGCCGATATCGCCTTCCGGCCAGCGCTGCGTGATTGTCTTGATCTTGGTCCAGAAGCGCACGCCTTCCGGCCCATGCTGGTTGGTGTCGCCGAACGCAGAGCGCTTCCAGCCACCAAACGTGTGATAGGCGACCGGCACCGGGATGGGCACGTTCACGCCAACCATCGCGACATTGACCTGCGCCGCAAATTCCCGCGCTGCGCGGCCATTGGAAGTGAAGATGGCGCAGCCGTTTCCGTACTGATGGTTTGAGGGCAGCGCAGCAGCTTCCTCCAGCGTCTCAACGCGCATCACCTGCAGCACAGGCCCGAAGATCTCTTCCTTGTAGGACTGCATCGAGGCGGTAACATTATCGAAGAGGTTCGGGCCCATGAAATAGCCGCCCTCATTGCCCTGCAGGGTCAAACCGCGGCCGTCCAGCAGCAGGTTTGCGCCCTCATCCACGCCCATCTGGATATAGTTTTCAACCTTCGCTTTGTGCGCGGCCGACACAACCGGTCCGTAATGTGCGTCGGCATCAGTAGAGATACCCACTTTCAGACCACGCGCCGCTTCAATCATCCGCTCAACGAACTCGTCGCCCGTCTTCTTGCCGACTGTCACCGCGACGGGCAGCGCCATGCAGCGCTCGCCGGCGGAACCATAGGCGGCCCCCACAATATCCTTCACCGCCTGCTCTATATTGGCGTCCGGCAGGATGATGCCGTGGTTCTTCGCCCCGCCCATTGCCTGCACGCGTTTGCCGTGCGCGGTTCCGGTCGAATAGACATATTGTGCGATGTCGGATGAACCGACGAAGCTCACTGCCTTGATGTCAGGATGTGTCAGGATCGCATCAACGGCTTCCTTGTCGCCATTGACGACATTGAGCACGCCCTTGGGCAGGCCCGCTTCCATCATCAGCTCGGCCAGGCGCATCGGCACCGACGGGTCTTTCTCGGACGGCTTGAGAATAAACGTGTTGCCGCAGGCAATCGCCACGGCCGACATCCAGCACGGGATCATCGCGGGAAAGTTAAAAGGCGTGATGCCGGCGCACACGCCTAAAGGCTGGCGCATGGAGTAGACATCAATGCCGGGGCCCGCCCCTTCGGTGTACTCACCCTTGAGCAGGTGAGGAATCCCGCAAGCAAACTCCACGACATCCAGCCCGCGCTGCACGTCGCCTTTGGAGTCGGCGATCACCTTGCCATGCTCGACCGACAGCATGTACGCCAGATCATCGATATTGGCTTCGACGAGGCGCTTGAACTCGAACATCACGCGCGCCCGGCGCTGCGGATTGGTGCTCGCCCAGCCCGGCAGCGCGGCGCTGGCGGCGTCCACCGCCGCGCCCAGCTCATCCTTCGATGCCAGCGCGACACGGCCTTGGACCTTGCCCGTGTTGGGGTCAAATATCTCGCTGAACCGGCCAGAGGTTCCGGCGACAGCCGCGCCATTGATGAAATGATGTACGTCGCGCAAGCGCGTTCCTCCTGGTGGGTCCACGCGCGGGACTCCAGGCAGGTTGCCCGCGCCGCGCGGCGTTTCTGTTGGGTTGACGGCTTGCCGTAAAACTTGCGGCGATGCAAGGAAACTGCCCCACTTGCCCCCGCGTCGCCTGGCTCTGCACATAGCAGAAGAGGCCGAGATACGCCTCAGGCCGATACCGGCACGGCGAGAACGTCCACGTCCGAAAGCCGCAGGACATCCTGCGCGACACTTCCCAGAACAAACCCGTTGATGCCGCTATGTCCCTGCGTGCCCACGACGATCAGGTCAGCGCCGGTTTCCGTGGCCAGGGCACAGAGCATCCGCCCCGTCGCGCTGTCACCAAGCCGCGGAATCCTAGTAGCCGCACCGGCACCCGTTTTGGCGTCAAACTCAGCGAGTTTCATGGCCGCCAAATGCCCCTGCTCGACGACATAGTTGTTGATCTGCGCGCTGGTTGAGCCGCCCCGCATCATCAGCGAGATCTCAGGTGTTTCATAGATATTCACGAGTTGAATGAGGGCCTCGCCAGCAAGGCCTGTCTCTTTCAACGCCTTCACAGCCTGTTCCGAGGCTTCCGAAAAATCGGTCGCCACCATGACCTTCCGATAGGGCTTTGGGGTAGTCCCGACTGTCATGAGCACGGGGGCTGGACTTTGGCGGATAACTCTTTGGGCTGTGGTCCCCAAAAGTAGGTCCCCGACACTTCGGCGGACAGGCGCGCCCAAAACAACAAGGTCTGCTTTCTCGGCCCGCGCCGCCTCAAGGATGAAGCGGGCAGGCTCCCCCTGTCCGAGACACGGCCTGGCCTTGTACGTTTGAGCGGCGCTCTCGAGCATCTCCCGACCAGCGACGCCGTCCTGGCTTACATGCACGACTGTGAGATCAGCCTTCATCAGCGCGGCAAGCTCAGCAGCGGCCACCAGAGCGGGTTCACACTTCGTTGAAAACTCGGTGGCGACCAGAATGTTATGAAGCATAGAATCCCCTTCGTTCAGAACACCGCCCAGCGGGCGGGGAAGCAGGAAGCGTGGTGCCGGCTGCAGGACTCGAACCCGCGACCCTCTGATTACAAATCAGATGCTCTACCATCTGAGCTAAGCCGGCACTTGCCTCGCGTTACCGGAAACTTTTTCCCGGCGCAAGCCGCCACGCTGCAGTGGTTGTCAGGGAACCGCGCAGCTGTTTGACTGAATATCAGCCTAAGGGAACCCCGGAATGGACATTGCGCGAGCATCCCACGCAGAGCGCGCGCTCATGCCCGACCTTCTCAGAGCCATTGCGCTTCTGGGGATCGCGACTGTCAACGTGGTGGGCTTCGCCCAACCTCTGTCAGCAGGCTTCTACGGCGGGGGACTGGAAACATCAGGAGACCGTCTCGCCTTTGGTGCGATGGCATCCCTCTTTCTGATGAAATCCTATCCTCTGTTTGCCATGATGTTTGGCGCGGGCCTTGCCTGGCAGTTAGCAGCAGCAGACAGGTCCGGCGTCGATGCAGGCGCACGCTACTTCAGGCGCATGGCAGCACTGGTCGTTATCGGCATGCTGCATTTCTCCTTCTTCTGGTACGGCGACATTCTCATCATGTATGGGCTTCTCGGTTGCCTCCTCTTCACCCTGCGGGGCGCGTCGGTAAAATCGCTCGTCACCACCGGCACGGCCCTCATCGCCCTGAACACGGCAATTCTGCTTCTCCTTGCTGCCCTCATAAGCGCTGGCGAAAGCCATGCTCCCGATGCAATCGCCGAAGCGCGTGATCCTCAAAACGATGCCGCACAGATCACAATGTTCACGGAAGGGGCGTTTCTTGAGGTGGCCGCCTGGCGATTCTCCCAACTCCCGTTTTTCGTGCCAGCGGGTCTGCTCCAGCAGGGCATCGCCGTTTTCGGCTATTTCTGCTTTGGCTTGGCCGCAGTCAAAGCGCACGTCATTGACCAGCCAATGGCGCGGATATGGAAACTGTCCCGCTGGGTTTTCCTGCCGATCGGCCTTCTTGGCAGCGCGTGGGGCGCCAGCCTTATGCTGGATGCAGACGCTATGATCTCCGGCAAATTCCTTCTGGCGAACGCAGTTCTTATGGCCTTTTCCGGATTTTCGGCGCTGGGCTATGTTGGTCTGGTCGCGGTGTTTTCTACAGGGAAAGCAGGTGCGGTACGACGGTTCATCGCCCGGGCCGGGTCGGCCTCTTTATCAGCTTACATATTCCAATCTCTTGTCTTCTCAGTCCTTTTTGCGGGCTATGGCATTGGCCTGTTCGGAAAGATGAGCGCCACCCAGGCGATCCTTACTGCCCTTGGCGTGGGCCTTGCCTCTCTCCTCTTCACCGGGGTGTGGCGCAGTTTCGCCGCGAGAGGCCCGCTCGAGGTCCTGCTCCGGCGGGTCACCTATTGGGGCCGCGCCTAGAGCTTTCCTTTACCGGCGGGCGCGTTAAAAGGCGCATTCTCGAATAGAAAGGCTCTGAAAAGGCCCCATGACTCACCAACGGCGCATCCTCATCACCTCGGCCCTGCCCTACATCAACGGGGTGAAGCATCTCGGCAACCTCGCTGGCTCCATGCTGCCCGCCGACGTGTATGCCCGCGTGATGCGCCTCCAGGGCCATGATGTGACCTATATCTGCGCCACGGACGAGCACGGCACGCCTGCTGAGCTGGCCGCTCAAGCCGCGGGTATGAGCGTTCAAGCCTACTGCGACGAACAATATGAGGTGCAGCGCAAAGCCGGAGAGGGCTTTAACCTGTCTTTCGACTGGTTCGGCCGCACCTCCCGCCCCGCCAATCATAAGTTGACCCAACACCTCGCCCAGCAGCTTGAAAAAAACGGCCTGATCGAAGTGCGCACCTCAAAACAGGTTTACGCCGTCGATGATGGCCGCTTCCTGCCGGATCGCTATGTGGAGGGCACGTGCCCGCATTGCGGCTACGAGAAAGCTCGCGGCGACCAGTGTGACAGCTGCGGCCGCCTGCTTGATCCCACAGACCTCCTAAATCCCTATTCCTCAGTTTCCGGCAGCCGGAACATCGAAGTCCGCGATACCGATCATCTCTACCTGCTCCAGACCGGGATGCAGGACCGCATCCGGGATTGGGTAAACACCAAAGGCAAGAACTGGCCTTCGCTGGCAGTCTCAATTGCCAACAAATGGCTCGATGAGGGTCTTATCGCCCGCGCCATCACCCGAGACCTGAGCTGGGGCGTGAAGGTGAACGATACCGAGGGCAACCCACGCCCCGGCTTCGAGAACAAGGTCTTCTACGTCTGGTTCGATGCGCCGATCGGCTACATCTCTGCCACCCAGGAGTGGGCAGAAGCCACCGGCAATGATTGGGAACGCCTCTGGCTGACCGACAAGGGCGCGGACGAAACCGAATACGTCCAGTTCATGGGCAAGGATAACGTCGCCTTCCACACGGTCAGCTTCCCCGTCACCCTGCTTGGTTCAGGCGAGCCCTGGAAAACCGTCGACAAGCTCAAGGCCTTCAACTGGGTCACCTGGTATGGGGGCAAGTTCTCCACCAGCCAGAAGCGCGGCGTCTTCATGGATCAGGCACTAAGCCTTCTGCCGTCGGACTATTGGCGCTGGTACCTCATCTCCAATGCGCCCGAAGGCTCTGACGCCGCCTTCACCTGGGAAGGCTTCCAGGCAGCGGTCAATTCTGACCTCGCCAATGTGTTGGGCAACTTCATCAACCGGATCACAAAATACTGCGCCGCAAAGTTTGGCGGCAAGATTCCTGAGACCGGAACACCCGGTGACGCCGAAGCGTGGATGGCAAACGAACTCGCCGAACGCCTGCCGCGCCTCATCGAATTCTACGAGGCCATGGAATTCCGCAAGGCCGCCGCTGAAACGCGCGCCCTCTGGGCCGCCGGCAACGAATACCTCACTAAGGCAGAGCCTTGGGTGAAGTACAAGAATGATGTGGATGCGGCCGCTGTCGGCGTGCGCGCGGGCATCAACCTTGCCGCCATCTTCGGCGTCATTGCCCAGCCGATCATTCCCGATGCCGCCAAGAAAATCCTCGATGCCCTCGGCATTCCCGAAGAAAACCGCAACCTGCCCAAATCGTCCAATCCCGAAGACTTCGCGGCCCTCCTGGACGCCATCCCGCGCGGCCACGCGATCACACCGCCGGATGTCCTCTTCCAGAAGATTGAGGACACTCAGGTCGAGGAATGGACGGCGCAATTCGGTGGCGGCAAGGACTAGGCCTTCCGGAAGAAAACCGTCAGATTGTTTGCAGGCATTTCGGTAACGGTTTCCAGCCGCAATCCGGCGGCGATCGCCAAAGGGACAAGCTCCCTGTCCAGATCCCGTACGCCCCAATCGGGGTTCCTGCCCTTGAGGCTGTCATCAAACGCGGCATTTGAAGGGGCGATCACGCCTTCCCGCGAAAATGGCCCATACAGCACCAGCATCCCGCCCGGCTTCAGCAGACGGCCGGCGCCCGCGATCAGACCGGCGGCGGCCTCGAAGGGCGCAATATGCACCATGTTGGCACTGAAGATCACGTCCCAGGCGTCTGCCTGCTCTGCCTCACCCCAGTAGGGTGTCGCCGCATTGAGTTCCAAAGGCCCCCGCAACTGCAGAGACCCACTCGCCTCCCGCCAGGCGCGCTGGCTCTCGAGGCTTGGCCCATCTATGTCCGAATATGTCCAATCAAGCCCGGGCATTTGGTCCACAAAGAAGGCGCCGTGTTCTCCCGTGCCGGACGCAATCTCGAGGGCCCGCGCCGGCAACGTCAGATGCCTGCCCAGCACGTCCCGTATCGCTTCCCGGTTTCGCGCAATGAAAGGCGAATAGCGCCGCCCATCCCCGCTTTCGCCCCGCTCTTCGAGCGCCACGGGCGGCTTATCCACCATGTTGGCGCTTTTCGAAATCGAACATCTCCGTAGTGACGCTCGCCTGCCCCGCCGCCGAGTAGCGCGGCCCCACAGCCAGTTCCGGCGCGAACGCCACATCGAGCCGCGTGACCTGATCCGCCGTCAGACGAATATCGGCCGATGCATGGTTTTCTTCCATATGCGCGATGCTGCGTGTGCCCGGGATCGGCAAGACATGCTCACCCTTTGCCATCGTCCAGGCGATGGCGAGTTGCGCCACGCTGCACCCGGCTTCAGCGGCAATAACCCGCGCCGTGTCCAGGAGCGGCAGATTGCCCGCATAATTTTCCTCCGAAAAACGCGGAAACATGGATCGGCGCATATCAATCGCATGGAAGGTTGCCGGATCAGCAGGCGGGTCAGCCAGAAACCCCCGCCCCACTGGAGAAAATGCTACCAACGCAACACCCAGTTCCCGGCAGGTTTCCAGCACGGCAATCTCCGGATTGCGAACCCAGAGCGAATACTCTGACTGCAAAGCCGCAACCGGGTGCACCGCATGCGCCCGTCGCAACTGATCCTCACCCATTTCGGACAGTCCGTAATAGCGGATCTTTCCTTCCTTGATCAGATCAGCCATCGCCCCGGCAGAGTCCTCCACCGAAATCTCATGGTCAGGCCGGTGCAGATAGTAAAGATCTATCACGTCCGTCTGCAGACGTTTCAGGCTGGCCTCGCACGCTGCCTTTATGGCTTCCGGCCGCCCATCCAGAATCCGCTCCCGCTCCCGGAAACCCAGAACGCATTTGCTCGCCAGAAAATACTCTTGGCGACGATGTCCGAGTGCTTCCCCGATCAACGCCTCACTGCGGCCAAGGCCGTAGATCGTCGCCGTATCCAGGAAATCGCAACCGATTTCCAGCGCCCGCACCAGCAGCGTCTTTGCATCTTCTTCATCCGCTGGCGGACCATAGGCATGCATGATATTCATGCAGCCCAAACCCACAGGGTGGACCATCCGGTCCCCAATACGTCGCTTCACGCTCATACCCCTAAGCCCGTGCTTTGAACCGCTGGCGCAGCTCTGCTTTCAGAATTTTGCCGTTGGCATTGCGCGGCAGCGGCTCGTCCTGGAATTGGATTTCGACCGGAACCTTGAACGCTGCGAGCTGTCCCGCCACATGTGCGCGCAATTCTGCTTCGCTTGCCGTTTTGCCCGGTTTCAGCTGCACGACCGCGCCCACTTCCTCACCCAGAATTTTATGCGCGATGCCGACCACGGCGGCATCCATCACAGCAGGGTGATCATAAAGCGCACTTTCCACTTCGATACAGTACACATTCTCGCCGCCGCGGATCAGCATATCCTTCGCGCGGTCCACAAGGTAGAGAAAGCCTTCCTCGTCGATCCGCGCCAGATCGCCCGTTACCACCCAGCCATTGCGGAACGTCTCTGCCGTCGCGTCGGGCCGGTTCCAGTAAAGCCGGCAGTTCGCCGCGCTCTTGCACCAGAGCTCCCCCACTTCGCCAGCGGGCATTTCATTCCCGTCCGGATCGCAGATCTTGAGTTCCACGGCGGCGGGCGGCGCGCCTGCGCTGGAAGGCCGGTTCACATAATCTTCGCCGATGTTCAGCGTGGCCGTGGCGCAGGTTTCCGTCATGCCCCAGCCATTGCCGGGCGCAGCTTCGGGAAATCGTTTCTTGATCGTCGAAACCAGCTCCGGCGCGGACGGCGCCCCGCCATAAGAGATCGCCTGAATCGAAGACAGATCGTATTTATCCCGGTCCGGATGTTCCAGTATCTGCCAGGCAATTGCAGGAACGCCGCCTACGGCCGAAATCTTCTCGCCTTCAATGATCGGCAGGGCCTCGCCCGCATCCCACTTGTACATTGCAACTACCTTGTCACCGCGCAGCGCCGAAGGGATCAGGATCGCAAACGAGCCGGTCGCGTGGAAGAATGGAATGGAGATCAGCGTTGCGCGCATGGCCTCCGGATCGGGCGCCGGAACCGGCTCTCCCTTGCGCAGGAACATGCGCGCCTGGCAGGCGGACGAATTGAACATGTTGGTGATGACGGCCCGGTGGGTGGCCAGTGCGCCCTTGGGCTTCCCTGTCGTGCCGGAAGTATACATGATCGTCGCATCATCATCCGGACCGATCTCGACCCCGGCAGCGCCCGCGTCAGGCAGCTTTCCCCAAGCATTTGGATCGCCGACGATCGGGTCGAGTGACGCGACACGGGGATCTGCAATCTCTTCTGCCGAATCGCGGGCAATGAGAATGTTCTGAAGATCCGGCAGCTTGTGGAGATGATCGCGGATACGCTCATAGATCTGAAGATCCATGATCGCGAGCTTAACCCCGGCAAAGGAGAGCCCGTATTCCAGTTCTTCTGCCGTCCACCAGGAATTCATCGGCGTCGCAATCGCGCCCAGGCTCAGAGCGGCATAGAACCCGAGAGGCCATTGCGGATAGTTCCGCATGATGATGGCAACGCGGTCTCCCTTCTTGACGCCATAGGTGTCGCGCATCTCCGCCGCAAGCTTCCGCACCGCGCGTTGCAGGGCCTTAAAGGTCACGCGCTCATTCTGATAGACCAGATAGGTGCGGTCAGGAAACTGCTCAGCGGCAAGGTCCAGGATCACCGGAATGTTCGGTGGCGCGTTCTTGTAAACTTTCATGGCAACGCCGCGGATGACAGCGTCTTCCAGTTCCAGCGGGGATCCCGGGCCTGCCAGGGCAGCATTCGCCTGAGCGATCGACATAGCGGGCCAGTCGGGGGGAAGAAGGTCTGTCGGCATGGGTTTCCTCTGGGCGTTAGTTTTCTCCCCACAAACAACCACGCGCGCGGCCGTTATAGAAGAGGCTCATGTGCGACACGCCATCATTTTTGTGCGCGTCCCGGCTGAATAGCCTCCCCAACAGGAATATTTTGCCTCTGAAGGGCGCTGAATGCTCACATTTCGTGTGCCCCCCTCCCCCTCGACGGTTGGCAGGGTTTTGGAAAGTTCAGCCTCAGGGTGGCAGGTTTGCCCGCCTCGGAGCCAAGCTCGTCATGCACAGAAGAGCGGATGCGGCCGTCCCCGGCCGGGTATCCGTTTCATACCGGTTAGGATAGCCGCGCCAGAGAACATCTCTCCGTTTGAGCGTGCGCTATCCTCTGGCTGTCTTCAGAGAGACTGGGTCCCTCCCCTCGAGAGGGGAGAGACAGTCGTGACCTATTTCCCGAAGTCGCAAAAGCGCAGCCGGCGCGCCGTGCCATCACGGTCCGTAACCGCATAGCTTTGTCCGGTCAGTCCGGATTCGTCGCAGAGATAGCCGATCTGATACATGGCAAGTTTCACGTCATTGTCAGGCTCAATGGCGTACTGCGTCATCAGGTCAATGGCGTCGAGATGGCGGCCAAGGTTCATCAACGCATAGAAACGCTCTGTATTGGTAGAGTTGGGCGAGTCCAGAACCGTGTTGAGCGCGGCGAGTTGCGCGCGCGCCTCCGGCAATTTCGCCTCTGCGCGCCGCGCCCACTCCGTACCCGGATAGGTCGCGATCACTTCATCGAAATACCCCACCGCGCCAGGAACATCATACCCCGTCGGGCTCATGCTCAGCACGCCGAGTTCATAGAGAACGTTGGCTTTCTGATCCGGCGTGATTTCCGTGTCCCCCGCCAGCTGCATCAGGCGCTGAATAGCTGTCGGCACATTTCCGGCATCTTTGAGTTCGGCGGCAGTGCTCATGCCCAACTCAAATTGCGAAGGTACAACAACCGGAGCAGTCGGCCCCTCTACGGGGTCGGTCTGGGTTGCGCAGGCAGCAAGCACGAGCGCGGAAGCCATGGCCGCGAGGCTGAGACGGATCATTTGAATTTTCCTTCTTGAAGGCGGAATCGTGTGTTCACGCCCCTGCATACCCTGACTGCCGCATCGCGCACAGGGCCGAAGTGTGATGTTCATGTGGCAGTCTCTCAGGCAGAGGCCAGCCGCTCAATCGCTGCCAGGTCGCCCCGGCCGAGTGCCTCAATCGCGCGCGCAGCAATATGGCGCGCGGTCAGGCCGGCCTGATCATACATGGCGGCCGGCGTGTCCTGATCCTGGAAGATATCCGGCAGGGTCATGACGCGAACCTTGAGCCCGGTATCGAGCGCTCCGCAATTGGCAAGATGTTCGAGCACAAAGCTTCCAAACCCGCCGCGCGCGCCCTCTTCAATCGTCACGAGCACTTCGTGCTCCTTGGCCAGGCGCTCGATAAGTTCATTGTCCAGCGGCTTTGCAAACCGCGCATCGGCGACAGTCGCACTCACCCCTTGCGCGGCAAGCATCTCTGCCGCTCTGAGCGCCTCCTGCAGGCGGGTGCCATACGAAAGGATCGCGATCGAAGACCCTTCGCGCACCACCCGTCCCTTGCCAATCTCCAGCGGGGTCAGAACACCGGGAATCTCGATGCCGAGCCCCTCGCCCCGCGGATAGCGGAACGCGCTTGGCCGATCATCGATCTCCAGCGAGGTCAGCACCATCCGCGCCAGCTCTGCTTCATCCGAAGGCGCCATACACACAAAACCCGGCAGCGCGCCGAGATAGCCGATGTCAAAGCTGCCTGCATGGGTCGCGCCATCCGCGCCAACAAGACCGGCCCGGTCAATGGCAAAGCGCACCGGCAATTTCTGGATCGCGACGTCATGAACAACCTGGTCATAGCCGCGTTGAAGGAAGGTCGAGTAGATTGCGCAGAACGGTTTCATGCCATCTGCGGCCAGACCTGCCGCAAAGGTGACGGCATGCTGCTCGGCAATGCCGACATCAAAATGGCGATCCGGGAATTTCTTGCCAAATATATCCGTACTCGTACCAGATGGCATTGCCGCCGTAATGGCGCAGATCCGGTCATCGCGCTGGCCCAGCTGGGCCAGCGTCTGTCCAAACACTTTCTGATAGCTCGGCGGGCCACTTGCCCCCTTCGCCTGTTCGCCGGTGACGACCGAGAATTTCGAGACACCGTGATACTTGTCGGCAGAGTTCTCAGCCGGCGCATAACCCTTGCCCTTCTGCGTCACCACGTGCAGCAGAATGGGGCCGTCCTGCATCGTCTTGATATTCTCGAGCAAGTCCAGAAGCGTATCAAGATCGTGACCATCGACCGGGCCGATGTAGTAGAATCCCATCTCCTCGAAGAGCGTCCCGCCCATCGCGAAACCGCGCAGATATTCTTCTGCCCGGCGCGCCGGCGACTCCAGCCCCATCGGCTGAACAACCTTCTTCGCGATACGGCGCAGCCCCCGATAGGGCCGCGAGGAAACAAGCCGGGAGAAGTAGTGGCTCATCGCCCCGACAGGCGGCGCGATCGACATATCGTTATCGTTGAGAATCACGATCATGCGCGAGCGGTCCGCGCCCGCATTGTTCATCGCCTCATAGGCCATGCCCGCAGACATAGACCCATCACCGATCACGCAGATGACATGATTATCCTTGTTCTGCAGGTCGCGCGCCTTGGCAAAGCCGAGGCCGGCCGAAATCGAGGTGGACGCATGCGCGGCGCCGAACGGGTCAAAGTCGCTTTCAGACCGCTTTGTGAAGCCGGAAAGCCCGCCACCCTGGCGCAATGTGCGCATCCGGTCCTTGCGGCCGGTCAGGATCTTGTGTGGATAGCACTGGTGGCCAACATCCCAGATCAGCTTGTCAGCGGGCGTATCGAATACCGAATGGATCGCCACCGTCAGCTCGACCACGCCCAGCCCCGAACCGAGATGCCCGCCGGTCACCGACACGACATCGACGACTTCCTCGCGCACCTCCTCAGCGATCTGTTTCAGATCGGCGCGGCTGCGGCCTTTGAGGTCGGACGGCGTATCGATGGCGTCCAGAAGGCGGTTGGGGCGTATCTCTGTCATATCTGCGTGCTTTTCTTGTCGTCGCGTGCCCGCTTTTAACGGGGTCTGTTCAGCACATAATCAACCGAATGCAGCAGGATATGGGCTTTGTCACGAAAAATTGCCAAATGTTCCTTAGCTTGCGCGGCGAGCAGCCGCACGCGCTGACGCGCCCCATCGACCCCCAGCAGGGTCACAAAATTCGCCTTTCCGGCGTCCTTGTCCTTTGAAACTGCTTTCCCGACTATGCTTTCCTCCCCGACAGCATCGAGGATGTCATCGGCAATCTGATAGGCCAAGCCGAGGTCATTGGCAAAGCCCGCCAGGGCATTACGCTCAGCATCCCGGGCGTGTCCGATGATGCCCCCGGCCTCCAGCGCATAAGAGATCAGCGCGCCGGTCTTCAGGCGCTGCATCCGCGTGATCGTGTTGAGATCGCGGGGGCTTTCCTCTTCCAGCATGTCGATCATCTGGCCCCCGACCATGCCGCGGGCGCCGGCTGCGTCGGCCAGCCGCTCGATCAGAAGCACCCGAACAGCCGGATCATCATGCGTCTCGCTGGACGCCAGTATCTTGAACGCCAGCGTCAGCAAAGCGTCGCCGGCCAGAACGGCGGTCGCCTCATCAAAGGCCTTGTGAACCGTAGGTTGCCCGCGCCGGAAATCATCATCGTCCATGCAGGGCAGATCGTCATGCACCAGCGAATAACAGTGCACGCATTCCAGCGCGGCGGCAGTGCGCAGCAGGCTTTTCTCCGACGCCCCGAACATCGCACCGGTTTCGAGCACAAAGAAAGGCCGCATCCGCTTGCCATTGGCCAGCGCGGCATGGCGCATGGCGCGCATCAGGTTGGCTTCCGGTCCGCTGGCGGGCGGAATCAGCTGGTCGAGCGCCACGGTCACCTTGTCGGCCACTTCCGTGAGACGCTGTTCGAAGTTGGTGACTTCGCCCCTGTCCGGCCCCATCTCGGCAGACCTAGTCGAAGGAGGCCGGCTCGGTCGCCGGACCACCTGCGCCCTGAACAATCTGTTCGACCTTCAGTTCAGCCGATTTCAGGCGCGCGTCGCAATGGGCTTTGAGCGCCGCCCCGCGTTCATAGATCGCGATGGACTTTTCAAGCTCCACCTCGCCTGCTTCCAGCTGCCGGACGATGCCTTCCAGCTCCGCCAGCGCTTCTTCGAAGCTCATTTTTTCCACGGGTTTGGACTTAGCATCCGACATAGCACGCCTGTTATGAGAAACCGTTCCTGATTGTCTAAAGCCCGCTGCCGGGCGCTACAACCGTAATCGTGTCACTGTCCACGGTATTCGTAGACGCGGTAGCTCCAATAGCTGTCCCCGCCATCGCTTACGCAAACCCAGCCAAGACGCCGAAGCTCCGGCCGCAGCATCCGGTTAAACCATCCGTGTGCGGCCAGATAAACCTTGGCATCGGCGGCCGCCTCGTGCAGTTTCAGCGCCGCCGCCTTGGCGCGCATACGCGCCTCGCCAACCGATTCACCATCCAGCGAATGCCCGGTTAACCAGACCGTGCGCGCCAGCACGTTCCAGGTTTTGGGCAAGGCGCGAAACCCATGGAGTTTGGGCGGCGGTAGTGGGGCTTCGTTGAACACCGGGTCATAGGTCGCCGGCAGGTGTGGCGCGGCATTGTCGGCCGTCTGCTGCGCTCTCAGGCGGGCTGAGGCAAACACGATGTCCGCGTCCGCGACCATATCCTTCAGCGCCTGGGGCGCGTCCTGACCGTCTGCCAGGGGGCCTTGTTCATAGCGGGCCCACCAGTCGACATAATCGCGCCAATGCAGGCGCGGCCCGACATTCCGGTCAAGCGCCGGGCGGCCGTGCCGGGAGATGATGATCGGCCCACGGCCCGGCTGTGTCGATGTCTTGCTGGGCATCGCCAATTTTCCGTGTTGCCGCAAAGGGCCCCGCGCCCCCGTTCAGACCCCGACTAGCGGTGTTGGACGCGGCGGGCAAGACATGGATTTCCCCGTCAAAGCCCGCGCCATACGCGTTTCTGGCAGGGCTCATCATCCTGCAATTTACAGCGATGGAATGTCATCAGCACGGTATCGGCGCGTCCGATCAGATGATCGAGCGGAACAAAGCCGATGGACGCATCATCTGCCTGAACCCGAAGCGGGCATCCCGCGCGGTCCACAACGCCGTTCACCGGCGGGCAATGGCCCGAAAGCTCCCGGCTGTCATAGGAGTTGTTGCGATTATCGCCCACGAGGAACATGTGCCCATCGGGCACGACAAACAGCACCGTGTCATCAACCGTGTGGCCCCGCAGGCCGCGATGGGTGAACCAGGTCTTGTCCCCGATCGTCTCGCGCCATTCATGCGCGGTGTCGATCACATCGGTGCGGTCAGGAACATAGCGCACCGTCCGGACAAATTCCGCGTCAACCGGCTGGCCATTGATGACCAGCTCTTCATTGATCATCTGAACGGTATCCCCGGGCAGTCCAACAACCCGTTTGATCATGACCCTGTCAGAATGGGTGTGTTCAAACACCACCACTTCGCCCCGCTCCGGTGTGCTGGCGAAAAACCGGCCTTCCCCGAGCGGCAGGTAGCGACCGATGCTGAGGGGCAGCGAATAGCGCCCATAGCCAAATGCGAATTTGGAAACCGCCACCCGGTCGCCCACTTCCAGCGTCGGCACCATGCTTTCGGAGGGAATCACCCGCTGCTCATACAGCAGGCCGGTGAACAGAAGGAAGGCAGGCGCCACGATGGCCAGTGTTGCGCCCCACTCGCGCAACTCCTGCTTTACCTTCGCCCAAAGGCCAGTCTGCGGCGGTGCCTCAACCGGCACGCTGTTTTCCTCAGTCATTCAAACCCCAATCACGCAAGCCGGGAACTCTTAGACGAAAAGCAATACCCTTGCGAAGGCGAAATGCCCTGCAAGACTGCAATTCAATGTGAGGTGAAACAGCGCCTCAGGCGAGGCTGTATAGCAGTGCGCCATCCGTGTCCGGGCTGGATTTCACCTCGCCCTGATGGATCAGATAGTTGAGATGCGCCAGTGCTTCACCCGTTGCGCTGCCCATCTCGTCATCCTTGATGGCCCGTCCAAACAGCGAAATGAAGGTCTCAGGCACCTTCACGGGCCCCTTCTCCAGCTTCTGCCTAAGGCGGGTCAGGGAGGTCTCATGCCCGGCAATGAGGTTGCGCAGGCGAATGTGCGCGCCCGTAAACGGCTCGTTATGGGCGGGCAGAATGAAGCAATCCTCTGGCAATTCCCGCAGCAGCTTCTCGCAGCTCTTGATCCAGTCATCGAGCGGATTGGACATCGGCTCCGTCGGATGCACCGACACGTTGGATGAGATCCGCGGGAGCAGCTGATCACCGGTGATCGCCACATTCAGCGTGTCGCTGAACAGGCACACATGCTCGGGTGAGTGACCATTTCCGGTGATCACGCGCCATTCCTGGCCAGCCAGCTGCACCTTGTCGCCATCTTCCAGCCGGCGGAAGGCATCAGGCATCTGGCTCACGCCGCGCCCAAATCCGCCAAAGCGCGACACGTAATTGTCGATGGCCTTCTGTGGCCACCCGGCCCGCACATAGAAGTCGATGCCCGCCTGAGGCGCGTCCCGCCCGGTATCGGCCACCAGCATCCGGCAGGTCGTATATTCCAGCCGGCTTATCCACAGCTCGGCATTGTACTTGTAGCAGAGCCAACCTGCACACCCGATATGGTCGGGGTGCATATGCGTGATGATGACCCGCTTCAGCGGCTTCTCGGGCGTTACCCGTTCATCCAGCAGTTTGCGCCAGGCATCCTTGGTATCAGGAAGCGGCATGCCGGTGTCCACGATGGTCCAGCCATCGCCATCGTCCAATATCCACACATTGATGTGCTTCAGCGAGAACGGCAGCGGCATGCGCGTCCATTCCACGCCCGGCGCCAGCGTAATCGCTTCGCCGGGTTCGGGCGCCAGAGTTCCATGCGGAAAAGTCAGACCCTTGTACTGGGTCGGTTCTGAGAGAAATCCATCCATGGGACTCACGATACGGCGGCAGGCTCCCCCGTCGAGCCGTCACGCGGGGGAAAGATCACTTGATCGGCTTGCGTTCCCGAGGGGGCAACTTGGTCCGCTTGAATTTGTCCCCTTTTAGAACGGACGGACGGTTGCTGGGCGCTTCTGGAGCCGTCGCCGCGGGCTTGGCCCCGGGTCTCGCAGGCTTCGCGCCTGGCCGCGCCGGTTTCGCGCCGGCACGGTCCGGTTTTGGCCCGGTGCGCGGTTTATCTGGCCGCCCCTGTCCAGGTTTTGTCCCAAACTGTCCGGATCTGTCCCGATCTGTCCGGGGTTTGTCTCGACTTGTCTCAGACCGCTCGCGCCGCGGGCCATCACTTGTCCTCGGGCGATCCTCGCGGCGGGCGGGGCTTGAACGCACCTCTTCGCCGGCCCCGGCAGCCAGCAAGGCGGCCCGTTCCTTGGCGCCAAGAGGCCTCCATTTGCCTTGAGGCAGGCCGGCCAACAGGATCGGCCCCACCCGAATCCTCTGCAAATCCAACACCCTGAGCTCAACCAGCTCACACATCCGCCGGATCTGCCGGTTACGGCCTTCCTTCAGGACGAAGCGCAGAACCTGTCCTCTTTCCTGAGTCACTTCCGCCGGGCGCAGCTGACGTCCATCCAGTTCCAGCCCATGTCGAAGCAGCGCCACCTTGGCCGTAGTAATGTCGCCTCTCACTTTGACAAGGTATTCCTTATCCATGTCGCTGAGCGGTCCGATGATCGCCTTGGCGAGCACGCCATCCTCCGACAGAATCAGCAGTCCGTGCGAATCCTTGTCGAGCCGCCCGAGCGGCGCCATCTTGTTGGAACGCTGCGGGATAGCGTGCGCGCTGCCCGACAGGTTCTCCTCCGAAATCAGCCGGATTGCAGGGATCTCTCCTGGCTCAGGTGTACCCGAGACATACCCCACCGGCTTGTTGAGGATCACCGACAGCTGGTTGTCCAGACGCCGCGACGCGGCATCCGTCAGGCTCAGCGTTTGCCCCTTGGTGACGCGCTCCCCGGCAACCGTCACCGGCTTACCGTCCAGTTGTATAAGGCCTTTTTCGATCAGCGCATCG
Source organism: Hyphomonas sp. (assembly GCA_046291585.1). Lineage (GTDB taxonomy): Bacteria > Pseudomonadota > Alphaproteobacteria > Caulobacterales > Hyphomonadaceae > Hyphomonas. The sequence goes on along the minus strand of JBKBRT010000010.1, from coordinate 5,114 downwards.
GCTTCCCGGCGCGAACACACGCCTTCCTGGGCCAGCCATTTATTGATGCGCAACGGCTCTTCGCCGGTATAGGTCTTCGTCCAGGCCACAGCCAGCTCGCTCCTCGGGGATCAGGGCCCCTCATACCGGCCACCGTCCCCGTCAGCAACACCAGTGCGACGTGGCTCTGGTGCCTAGATGCCGAACAGCGCCTTGCTCCCCTCAAGGAAACGGGAGCCGCCCTCGGTAATTGCCGGTACACGCCCCGGCGCAGACGCCAGCGATGTCTCGGCAAAGAAGCCCGCCAGCGCCAGCTGCCGCGCCCGTTGGTCCATGTCCTGCCCGCTCCGCGCAGCAATGGCTCCCAAAGCCAGGAAGTGCCCGCCGATCACATCGCCCGCCAACGCCAGATACTCCGTCGCGCCCGCCAACCCCTTCTCAGGCTCATCCGCCAGTGTCTTCACCATCCAGTCACTAGCCTCGGTCAGCGCCGCCGAAGCCGCCTTCAGCCGGTCAGCAATCTGCACCAGTTGCGGATCATTCGTCGCGCGCGCCTGCCGCACCGTTTCTTCGACCTCAGTGATCATCGCCTGCATTGAGGCGCCCTTGGTGCCCGAAAGTTTCCGGCCCACAAGGTCGATCGCCTGAATACCGTTGGTGCCCTCATAGATCGGCGCAATCCGGGCATCGCGATAAAGCTGCGCCGCCAGCGTCTCGTTCATGAAGCCCATACCGCCATGCACCTGAACGCCAAGGCTCGCCACCTCCACGCCAACATCCGTACTCCAGGCCTTGGCAATCGGCGTCAGCAGGTCTTCCCGCGTCTTCGCCGCAGCCCGCACATCGGGATCAGGCGAGCTGTGCGCCAGATCTGCCGCCACACCGCAAGCGTAACAGATCGCCCGCGCCGCGGCGACTTTCGCCCGCATGGTCGTCAGTGTACGCCGTACATCCGCGTGATGCAGGATCGGCGCGGGGCCGGTGACGCCTGCTGCAGTGCCCTGCTTGCGCTCCTGCGCATAGGCAAACGCCGTCTGAAACGCCGCCTCACCCACCGCGACGCCTTCAAGCCCGACATTCAGGCGCGCCGAGTTCATCATCGTGAACATGCAGGCCAGCCCGCGATTTTCCTCGCCGATCAGCCACCCTGTCGCGCCCGAATACTCCATGACGCAGGTCGGGCTGCCATGAATGCCCATCTTCTTCTCAAGACCGATGCAGCGGACACCGTTGCGATCGCCGGGATTTCCCCCCTCATCCAGAAGGAATTTCGGGACCAGGAAAAGGGAGATCCCCTTGGAGCCCGCAGGCGCATCCGGCAACCGCGCCAACACGAGATGGATGATATTCTCAGCCATGTCGTGATCGCCCCAGGTGATGTAAATCTTCTGCCCTGTGATCGAATAGCTGCCATCTGAATTGGGCTCAGCCTTGGTCTTCAGCGCGCCAACATCGCTGCCTGCCTGCGGCTCGGTCAGGTTCATCGTTCCGGTCCACTCTCCGGAAACGAGCTTTGGCAGATACGCGGCCCGTTGAGCGTCGGTGCCATGCGCCAGCAGCGCTTCGACAGCGCCATAGCTCAGCATTGGGCAGAGGCCGAACGCCATGTTTGCCCCGTGGAACATCTCCATCACGCCGAGCGCCAGGGCTTTTGGCAACCCCTGCCCGCCCCACGCCTCGGGCGCAGCAAGCCCCATCCAGCCGCCCTCTACGAACGCCTTGTAAGCGTCGCCGAAGCCCGGGGGCGCAACAACTTCCCCATCCTTCAGCACCGCCCCATGGGCATCCCCAACCGGGTTCAACGGAGCCAGCACATCCCGCGCCAGTTTGGCAGCCTCCTCGAGGATCGGGCGCACCAGGCCCGGGTCGTATGCCTCATGTCCGGGCAGGCCCTGCAGCCGCTCGATCCGGGCAAAAGCCTTCAAGGCAAACTCAATATCGGCGACCGGTGCGTCGTAAGCCATAACCATCCCTTTGTGTTTCGGAATAAATGATATGTTGCGTGGATGTTAAAGTTGAGGTGCACACTGCACCTGAGTGCAGTAGTTTGAGAGTTCCCATACGGCAATTGGAGGGACTGATTCCATGCGACTTCTACTCATCTCAGCCAGCGCGCTCATCTTGGCAGCCTGTTCTGAAACAACCCCTGTGACACCTGCAGCCGAAACGCCGGCGCCTGAAACCACCGCGGCGACCGAGCAAGCCCCGGCAACCACAGATGCGCCCGTCGAATACGGCACTGCTGGCACCTATGAAATCGACCCCACACACACGTCAGTCACCTGGAAAGTCGATCACTTCGGCCTGTCTGACTATACCGGCCGTTTCAAAACCGTGGATGCCACGCTCCAGTTCAATCCCGAAGATCCTTCCGCCACCAGCATTACCGTCACCATCGACCCGATGTCGGTCGAAACCGACTTTCCCGGCGACTATAAGGCCGGCCATGCCGACAGCCCCTATGCCACCTGGAACGAAGATCTCGCCCGCAACGCCAACTGGCTGAACGCGGACGCCTTCCCGCAGATCACCTTCACCAGCACGTCGGTAACCCAGGACACCGCCTCCACCGGCAAAGTGACCGGCGACCTGACCTTCCTGGGCGTGAGCCGCCCGGTGACGCTTGATGTCACCTACAACGGCAAGGCGAACTTCCCCTGGGCACCCGACGCCGACAAGATCGGCTTCTCTGCCACAACCGTCCTGAAGCGTTCGGATTTTGGTAACGCCACCTACGCGCCAAACATCGGTGACGAAGTCGAGATCATCATCGAGACAGAGTTCCAGCAGGTTGTTGCTCCCACAGAACCAGCTCCCGCTGAGTAACGCCGCATGACATCCTCCTCACCGGCTTCCCGCTATACAGCCGTCGCCATAGCTCTCCATTGGGCCATGGCACTCCTCCTCGTCTTCATGATCTGGCTTGGCTGGAACATGGATGACAATGAGGCCCGGTATCAGCTGCACAAGTCGGTGGGGATAACTCTCCTGTTTCTGACAGTCGCCAGGATCGCCTGGCGGCTGCTCAACCCGCCGCCCCCGCTGGCTTCGGACATGAAGCCCTACGAACAGAAATTATCCAAATTCGTCCACGTCGCCTTTTACGCGCTCATGGTGATCATTCCGCTGGCCGGCTGGCTTCTGGTTTCCATTTCGCCCTTCCAGATTGCGACGGTCCTCTTTGGCGCGGTTGACTGGCCACACCTGCCATTCACGTCGGGTCTGCGACAGGGCAATGAACTGCTCCACGGCATCGTCGAAAACATTCACTCCAAGGGCGCCTGGGTCATCATCATTCTACTCGGCCTGCATGTTGCTGGCGCGGTGAAGCATGAAATCAGCGGCGAGGATGGCGTGCTCAAACGCATGACTCCCGGCCTGTTCGGCAAGGCCGCCCCGCCCTCTCCGCCGGCACGCGGCGCGGTGATCGCCTTTGGCAGCAGCATTGTTCTTTTCGCGCTGATTGCCGCCATTCCCCTCATCGGCTCGGGCGGAACCGCTGCAAAAGGCGCGCAAAGCCCCGCCTCCTCAACCGAAGCAGCTGGGAATTGGAGCGTTGACTACGCGGCCTCCACAATCAGCTTTTCGGGCGTCTATGACGGCAAACCCTTCGGCGGCAGTTTCAGCAATTGGACGGCGGACGTTGCCTTCTACCCTGAAAACCTTCCTGCCTCGGCCGTGTCGGTTACTGTCGACACGGGCAGCGTTGCCACCGGCACTCGGCTCTACGATTCCACCCTGCGCGAAGCCGAATGGTTCAACACCGGTGCCTTCCCGCAGGCAAATGTGACGCTCTCCAACTTCGATCAGAGCGGTGAGGAAACCTATTCGGCCACCGCCACCCTGACACTCAAAGGCAGGGAAACCAGCGCGCCGCTCAACTTCGACCTCAAGATCGATGGCGACCGGGCAATTCTGGACGGCACGGCCACCTTCTCCCGCAAAACACTGGACCTGGGCCAGATGTCAGACGCCGGGGGCAGTTGGGTATCGGACGAGATCGTCGTGACGATCCAGGGTGAAGCGACCCGCCTTGACTGAGGCACGCCTTTCAAGAGGGCCCTGATTGACCGCGGCGCGCCCGGTGCTAAGCGAGACACCATGTCCGCGCCCATTGTTCCGATCTTGCCTGAAACTGTTGCGCTTGCCGTGGAAATTCTCGGCAATGGCGGGCTTGTCGCCATGCCGACCGAGACGGTTTACGGGCTCGCCGCAGACGCTTCCAATCCCGAAGCGGTCGTGCGCCTCTATGCAGCCAAAGGCCGGCCGCGCTTCAATCCGTTGATTGCTCATGTCTCCGGTCAGGAAATGGCAAGGCGGGAAGCTCAATTTTCACCGTTGGCAGACCGTCTGACACAGAAATTCTGGCCCGGCCCACTGACCCTCGTCCTGCCGGTCACGCCCGGTGGCACGGTCTGCGATCTTGCGCGTTCGGGACTTCAGACAATCGGCCTGCGCTGTCCGTCCCATCTCGCCGCCAAAGCCCTGATTACTGCGTTCGGGCGCCCGGTGGTTGCGCCCTCGGCCAACCGCTCGGGCCATGTCAGCCCCACGCGCGCAGAGCATGTCGCGGCCGATCTCTCTGACCGGATCGACCTGATCCTGGATGGGGGGCCCTGTGATGTCGGAATTGAATCGACCATCCTCGCCGTGCAGGGCGAGAGCATCACATTGCTGCGCTCCGGCGCCGTACCGGCGGACGAACTGGAGGCGTTTGTCAGCAGGCCGCTGGACCGCGCCAGCGGACTATCAATCACCGCCCCGGGGATGCTCAAATCCCATTATGCACCTGAAGCCCAACTGAGGCTCAACGCCGCCGCGCCGGAGGCCGGAGAAGGTTATCTGGGATTCGGGCCTGGCGTGCGCGAGGGGCTTAACCTCTCGCCAACTGGCGATCTGGCCGAAGCGGCCACCAAACTGTTCGCCATGCTCCGGGCGCTCGATGCACGATATGATCGCATCGCCGTAGCCCCCATTCCATCTGAAGGGCTCGGCGAAGCGATCAATGATAGGTTGGCTCGCGCGGCGTACCGCGACAGCTGATACAGGCGGCGTCAGCCGCCCATGATGTCTTCTTTGAGGACCGTCATCATGAACTGGTAGGAGGTCTCACCTTCATCTTCGTCCTTGTAGAC
>JBKBRT010000202.1:0-5443 GCA_046291585.1 Hyphomonas sp. | reverse complement strand
GTCATCAGGAGTTCCTTGGCCTTGGCAAAGCCGATCAGTTGCGGCCAGATCAGTGCCCCGCCATCGCCCGCCACCAGCCCCACCTTCACATGCGGATCGCCGATCTTCGCGGTCTCGTCGGCAATGATCACATCACAGAGCAGCGCAATCGTCGCGCCCAGGCCAGCGGCCGCCCCATTCATCCGGCAGACAATCGGCTTTTCCATCTGCAGCAGCGTCACCACGATCTGCTTGGCGTCCCAGCCGATGGCGCGGAAGCGTTCGGGATGGGCAATCTGTTCCTCAAACCAGTCAAAATCCCCGCCCGCGCAAAAGGCCCTGCCCTTGGCCGAAAGAATGATGAGATCGCTGTGCGCGTCCCGTTGCAGACCGTTGAACACCAGGGCGAGCTCTGTATGCATTTGCTCGTCCACCCCGTTTACCGGATGGGAAGAAGTGATATAGGCCGTCAGCACACGCCCCTTCCGCTCGAAGGTGAAACGGTCCCATGTGTCTTCGGTAATATCGTAATGCGCGCTCATCCTGTCCTCCGGCCTGTTTTGCCGCCACCCTAGTTTCAGCCTGCCGCCGGGCAAGCCTAAATACCTGGCCTTCCTCCCCGGCCCCTCTTATTTTCCCCCCAGTCCGGCCCCATCTCCCGGAGCAAGACGCAGGAGCGCGCGTGAGCAAGCCGGCAGCACAGGACTTCCAGGACACAAACGACCCGCTCCATGTCACCCTGGAACGTACGCTCGCCGCCATCGACACCCCCACCATCACCCTGCGCCGGCTGTTCGACCTGATCGGCGAGCAGGGCCTTCTCTTTCTCTGCGCCCTTCTGGCCATCCCCTTCCTGCTACCGGTTTCCATTCCGGGGGTGAGCGGGGTCTTCGGGCCGGCCATCATCCTCATCGCGGCGGGCATCACGGCCAACCGCATGCCGTGGCTGCCACGGTTTCTCGCCCGCAAGGAGTTCAATTCCGAGAAACTCAAGCACACGCTGGGGCGGGGCATGCATATTGTCGTGAGGGTGGAGCGCGTGGTGCGGCCGCGCCTTGGCGGCATCACCGCCGCCGGCCTTCCCGCCCGCCTCAACGGCATCGCGATCATCTTCGCGGCGGTGCTGATGATGGCGCCGTTCGGCCTTGTCCCGTTCACCAACACCCTGCCCGCTTTTGCGATCCTGCTGCTTTCCATCGGCATGTCCCAGCGCGACGGGCTGGTGGTGATCGCGGGCTACCTGTTCATCCTCGCCACCCTGATCTATTTCGGCGTCCTGATCTGGCTCGCCACCCAGGCCGGCCAGGGCCTCTTCAATTTCTTCAGCCCCTGACAGGAGCTTCCCTCCCCATGGCCCGAGACACCCTCTTCCTCCTGCCGCCCGGCTTTGAAGCCAATGGCCAGCGCGAATTTTGCCCCGAATGTGCCGAGATCTGGGGCCTCCTCGCATGGTATCCGGCGCTGAAGGAAACCGTGGATGTCGTCTATCTCGGCCTCGACCATCCCCGCGGGCCGATTGTCAGCCTGCTCGGGGCGGGCAAGTACAATGCGCCCACGCTCGTGCTCGCCGAAGGCGCCCCCCGCGCCGCCAGCGTTTCCTACAGTGAAGCGGGCGGGCGCGCCTTCCTGCCGTCTGCCCGCCTGATCGCGCGGCATTTCGCCAGGCTACACGGCACACCGATGCCGCGCGGGGGCTGAGCGCGCGCCCTCTTGCCTCCCGCCGCGTCAGGCACCTCTATCTCCCGCCCCACAAGAGAAACGTCCCCGGAGGAACCCCGCCCATGACCGCCCAGCCCATCAAGACCCGCATCACAGACATGCTCGGCATCGAAAAGCCGATCATCCAGGCCGCCATGGGCTGGATCGCCCGGTCCCAGCTCTCCTCAGCGGTCTCCAATGCGGGCGGGATGGGCATCATCGAAACCTCGTCGGGCGAGCTGGACGCCATCCGCGACGAGATCAAAAAGATGAAAACGCTGACCGACAAGCCCTTCGGCGTGAATGTCGCCCAGGCCTTTGTGCGCGATCCGAACATCATCCCTTTCATCATCGACCAGGGCATCAAATTCGTCACCACTTCGGCCGGCGATCCGATGAAATACACCGCCACCCTGAAGGAAGCCGGGCTCACCGTCTTCCATGTCGTCCCCTCCCTTGCCGGCGCCCTGCGCGCCATTGAGGCGGGCGTCGACGGGCTGATCGTGGAGGGCGGCGAAGGCGGCGGCTTCAAAAACGCCAGGGACGTCGCCTCGATGGTGCTGATCCCGCAGGTCTGCGAGGCCGTCGATGTGCCCGTCGTTGCCGCCGGTGGCATCACAGATGGCCGCTCCATGGCGGCCGCGTTCGCGCTCGGCGCCGAAGGCGTGCTGATGGGCACCCGCATCCTCTCCTGCGCCGAAAGCCCGGTTCACGCCAACTGGAAAGACGCCATCGTCAACGCCGACGCCACCGATACCGTCTTCCTCAACCGCGCCGGCCCCGGCCCGGCCCTGCGCGCCCTGCGCACGACGCGCACCACCCGCCTCGAAAAAGAGGGCAGCCCCAACATCTTCGGCGAATTTGCCGGCACGCAGGACCTCTATTTCGGCGGCAATCTGGAAGCGGGCATCGCGCTGACCGGCCAGGTGGCGGGGCGGATCAAGACGGTCAAACCCGTTGCCCAGATCTTCGAGGAAACCCTGAAAGAGTATCACCGCATCGTCGCGGCCCTGCCGCGCTGAGCGGATTTATACGCCATTCGGGTCAAATTGGGGGGAGAAATCGCCCCATGATGCCCGATTGGCTGGAAATCTCCGCCCCGCAGGGGTAAACCCGGCGCAATCTTCATTGCCAGAGGAAGCATGATGAAAATGACTGAAGCTCTGAAGGGCGGCGCTGCCGCTCTCGTACTTGTTGCAACGGCTGCCTGTGGCGCCTCCGACGCAACCCCGCCCGAAGCCGGTCTTGCCGCCCAGGCCGAGCTGCCGGAAATCACCGTCACCGACGCAGAACTTGAAGGAAACCCCTTCCGCGCCGAATGGACCGGCCCCTATGGTGTGCCGCCTTTTGCGCAGATCGACGACGCGCACTTCATGCCGGCGGTCAAGAAAGGCATCGTCGAGATGCGCGCCGAAATCGACGCCATCGTCAATAATCCCGAAGAACCCACCTTCGAAAACACCATCCTGGCGCTTGAGACGTCAGGCGACGCCCTCACCCGCGTTGTCCGCGTCTTCAACAATGTCACCAACACCGACACCAATGACACGCTGCGCGCGCTTGAAGGCGAAATCTATCCGATACTCACCCGCGAGCAGGATGCCGTGACGTTCAATCCGGCGGTCTATGCCCGCGTGAAAGCGGTGTATGACCAGCGCGACCGTCTGGGCCTCGACGAGCAGGAAGCGCGCCTCCTCGAACTCACGCACCGGAATTTCGTGCGCTCGGGCGCCGCACTTCCGGCCGATGTGCAGGCCGAAATCGCCAGCCTCAATGCGGAGATCTCCGGACTGACCACCCAATACGGTCAGAACCTTCAGAATGCGAACAATGCCTACAAGCTGGAAATCACCGACCCAGCCCGTCTCGGCGGCCTTTCTGAAGACTTCAAGAACGCGCTTAAGGTCGAAGGCGAAGACAAATGGGAAGTCGGCCTCAGCCGCTCCTTCTTCGAGGGCTTCATGTCCAGCGCCGAAGACCGCGAACTGCGTAGCGAGCTGTTTGACGGCTACCGCACCGTGGCGTCATCGGGCGAATACAATAACAGCCCCGTCGCCCTCAAACTGGCCCAGCTGCGCGCCAAACGCGCCGAGCTGATGGGCTATCCGAGCCACGCGCATTACGTTCTTGAGCAGCGCATGGCGCACACGCCCGAAGCGGCCCTGGAATTCCTCGCAAAGGTTCTTGAGCCCGGGCTTGCCCGCGCCGAAGAGGAACGCGCTGACATGGCCGAAATCGCCGGCCATGAAATCCTCGGCCATGACTGGTGGTTCTATTCGGAGAAGGTGCGGGCTGAGCGCTACGCCTTTGATGAAAACCAGCTGCGCCCCTATTTCCAGCTCGACGCGACGTTTGATGGCGCCTTTGAAGTTGCCTCCCGCCTGTTCAACATCTCGATCGAAGAAGTCGAGCTGGAGGGCTGGAACCCGGTTGTGCGCTCCTACGACGTGAAAGACGCCCAGACCGGCGAACATCTCGGCCTCTTCATGGTCGACATGTATGCCCGTGACAGCAAGCGCGGCGGCGCCTGGATGAGCACGTATCGGGCCTCATCCGACATCGACGGCCAGCGCATCCGGCCGATCATCACGAACAATATGAACCTCGTGACACCGGCCGAAGGCCGCCCCACCCTGCTCTCGCCTACCGAAGTGGAAACCCTTTTCCACGAGTTTGGCCACGGCCTGCACGGTCTTTTGACCCAGATCCGGTATCCGAGCTTCTCGGGCGTTTATGGCGGCCCTGACTATGTGGAGTTCCCCTCCCAGGTGATGGAGCATTGGTGGAGCCAGCCGCAGGTGCTCGCCATGTATGCGCGCCATTATGAAACCGGCGAAGTGATCCCCCAGCAGCTGGTCGACCGCATGAACAATGCCTCGACCTTCAATCAGGGCTTCAAGACGACCGAGTTCATCGCCGCCTCGCTGATCGACCTTCACTGGCATATGCTGTCATCGGAAGAAGCCAATGCCATCACCGATGCGCGGGAGTTCGAAAAGTCCGTACTCGCCCGCTACAATATCCCGGAAATCATCGAGCCGCGTTACCGCTCGACGTATTTCTCCCACATCTTCGCCGGCGGCTACGCTGCGGGTTACTACTCCTACCTGTGGGCAGAAATTCTGGATGCGGACGGCTTTGATGCCTTCCAGCAGTCCGGCGATATCTTCAATCCCGAGCTTGCCGCGAAGATGAAGAAATGGATCTTCGAGTCCGGCGGCCTGCGCGAGACAGACGAGCTTTACCGCAATTTCCGCGGGTCCGATCCGGGTATCGAGCCGCTGCTTCGCAATCGCGGCTTCGGCGAGCCCTCCCCTGCCGAAGGCTGATCTTCAGTCCTCGGGCACACAAACAAAAAACCCCGCCTTTTCGAGGCGGGGTTTTTTTGTATCGGCCAGATGTTTTTTAAGGCCGGTCAGCCCCCGACAACAGGGTCTTTGCAGATCAGCGCCTTGATCTCGTTTTCATTGCGCGCCTTGCGCAGGCCCTCGCGCACGGCGACCTGACGGAAGAAGCGGCTGACCTGCGCCAGGGCGCGCAGGTGATCGGCCCCGGCCCCATCGGGCGCCAGCAGCATGAAGATCAGGTCGCATCGCCGGTCATCAATGGCTTCGAAATCCACGCCCTGGGCAAGCCGCAGGAAACCGCCAACCGGCGCGGAGAGGCCCGGGAGGCGGGCATGGGGGATGGCAACGCCCTCACCCACACCCGTCGATCCGAGGCGTTCGCGCTCCATCACCGCGTCTTCAATCGCGCGCGCCCCAAT
>JBKBRT010000201.1:4111-5470 GCA_046291585.1 Hyphomonas sp. | reverse complement strand
GCCGCTTCGGTCACCGCGTCATTGGAGGGGGCCGCTCCGGTCAGCACTGCCCTCTGGCCTTCCATGCGGACACTGGCCCAGTCGACGCCGCCCTCAGCGAGCGCAGCCTTGGCCCGCGTCTCCAGCCGTGCTTGGAGGTTTACAGCACTCTGCGGGGATTGGTAGATGCCCCACCACACAAGCAAAGGCAGCGTCAGCAGGGCGAGCCCCCCAACCAGGTAGTCAAGCAGGCGCAACACGTCGCTGACCTCCCAAAACCAGTACCCCCACAGCACTCTCAGGGCCGAGGCATGCCCTAACCCTTACCAGACCGCAAGATGAACCAGGCAGGCCCCCTCCGGCGATGAAACACCCCCTCGAACTGATCACCAGCCCCTCCAATCCGCTGATCAAGGCCCTGAAAAGCCTTGAGCGCAAGAAGGAGCGCGTCGAAACCGGCCTGTTCCTGACAGAAGGCGCCCGGATTGTCAGCGAAGGCCTCGCCCGCGGCTGGCAGCCTGAAACCGTCATTATCGCCGCCGATATGGCAGAACGGCCACAGATCCGTGACCTGGCCCGGACCGCCGCCGACGCGGGCGCGCGCGTGGTACTGGCGCCCGAGCGACTGATGACCAAGATCACCCAGAAAGACAACGCCCAGAGCGTGGTTGCCGCCTTCCGCCAGCGCCATCTCAGTGTTGAAAGCCTACCCAAGCCCAAGGGCACGCCGCTCTATATCGCCCTCTATGAAGTGCGCGATCCCGGCAATCTCGGCACCATCCTGCGCACGGCAGACTGCGCCGGGGTGAGCGGCGTGATCCTGATCGGAACCTGCTGTGATCCCTACAGCTTCGAGGCCGTGCGCGCGTCCATGGGATCGGTGTTCGATGTGCCGTTTGCCAATGCCGATTTTGACGCCTTCAATACCTGGCGCAAAGCCGCCGGCATGGCCCTGATCGCTGCATCCGTAAACGGCACTGTGCGCCATGACGGGGCCGATTTCACCGGCGGATCCATCATCCTAATGGGAAATGAACAGGCCGGCCTGCCCGGCTGGGTGGAGGCGGCCTGTGATACCCTCTCCCTCATCCCCATGCGCGGGGGCGCCGACAGCCTCAACCTCGCCCAGGCCAGCGCCCTGATGATCTATGAAGCCTGGCGCCAGCGGGGATATGCCTGACCCATGAAAACCGAAACCCGCCTCCTCATCGCCGACGATTGGGAAGACTATGCCCTGCTCGACTCTGGCCACCTGCAGAAGCTCGAACGCTTCGGCAGCCAGACCGTCATCCGCCCCGACCCGCAGGCGTTCTGGGAACCGGCGCGGCCCATCGAGAGCTGGAAGGCGGACGCCCGTTTCGTCACCAAGGCGCAGGACGA
>JBKBRT010000201.1:0-4011 GCA_046291585.1 Hyphomonas sp. | reverse complement strand
TGCCCACCGCGCTCTACGCCCGCTGGCGCGCGGGCTGAGGCCGCCTAAAAAGCTACTCGTCGCTTGGGCTCCCCGCAGCCCTGAGCCCGGCTGATATGAGCGGCAAAGCTCCGACACGGTACCCATTCAGAAAATAAAACGGCGGCCCCGAAGGACCGCCGTTCCGTATTTCAGGAAGCGTGGCCGGATCACTCCGGCCACATTCCGATCAGAAGCGCAGGTTGACACCCACGAAGGCCGCGCGGCCCACCACGTCGTACTGAGACGGGTCGGTGTTGGCCTGGACGTTTGGCGTGTAGAGGCGTGGCTCTTGGTCGAGCAGGTTGTTGATACCTGCACGGAGCGTCACATAGTCGGTCAGAGCATAGGTGCCGTTGAGGTCGAAGTACCAGGTCTCCGGCACACCTTTGTTCGTCGCCGGGCTGCCGCCCGTCACGAGGTTGCGGTGCGACATGTTCTGAAGGTAACGCGTAGACAGCGTAAGCCGCAGAGCATCATAAGTGTAGGTCGAGTTCAACGTGACCTTCCACTCCGGAATGGCTTCGCCTGTGGCCGCACCAATGGTTCCGACATACTCATACATCGGATCGTTCGGAGTGACCGTGGTGCCAGACTTGTAGGATTCAATCCAGGTGGCGACCATGTTCCAGTTCAAGGCGCCGTAGGTGTTCAGATCAACACCCCAACGAGCCGCGATGTCCACGCCCGAAGTTTCCAGAGCAAGGTCATTGGTGTTGGTCTGCGCCAGGTTGATGACGCCGCCATTGCTTTGGTCACGCTCGAACAGTTGGCACCAGGCATTGGACGGATCGAAGGTCGGGTTTGCACCGTCCCGGTTGAAGCAGCGTTGAACAATCGTGTTCGCAGCAAAAGCGCCGATCTGCTTGTCCAGCTCGATCGACCAGTAATCAACCGTGAGTCCCAGGCTTTCGACGAAGGAATTGCCGGTGAAGGGCGAAGATACCACCAAACCTACAGTATAGGATTTCGACTCTTCCGGCTGCAGATTGATGTTACCACCGGTGAGGCCAGTTGCCTGACCGCTCGGCTGGCTGAACGTCGCGCCGCCGGCAACACCAGACTGCAGTGCACAAAGCGCTGCTACCTGAGCCCCGTTGGCCCCGTTGCGGCCGTATTCAGGGTTGTTGTTCGTGGCCGCCGTATTGCACGGATCCTGGCTGGTGAAGGTCGGGAAGTTGTTCAGCACCGGAGCAAAGAGCTCGGTGATGGACGGCGAACGGATGGCCTGCTGATACCCGCCGCGGAAGCGCAGATTGTCAGTGACTTTCCAGTCGCCATTGATCTTCCAGGAGTCAGACGTACCCGAACGGCTGTTGTCGGTGACGCGGTAACCGGCGGTCAGCGTCACTTCTTCAGCGAACGGAAGGTCTTTCACAACCGGGATGAGAGCCTCGGTGTAGAGGTCATACCAGTCGAGATAGCCGGAAGTCGGGAGCTGCTGGTTGAAACCGGCAACGAGGCCCGGCTGCAGGCCCGAGTCAGGCTGGAAGTCATAGTCCAGTTCGCGGTACTGAATACCGAACGCCGTCTGAACGGCGCCAGCGGGAAGCTGGAACATTTCGCCCTGGATCGTGCCCTCGATGATCTTCTGCTCGATCTCGGTGAGGTTTTTCGCCGTCAGCGAGATGTAGTCGATGCAAGACTGGCTGATCGGCGCGTTGCCGATGAGGTTCAGACCGCCGGCGCACAGCGATGCACCGCCATCCGTAGCGTTAAGCAGAGTCTGAACGCGGTCACGGCGAACGTTACCGGTCTGGATTTCGTTCAGCGTGGAGCGGCCCTGCGACATGTACACGTCATAGGTCCAGGTCTCGGTGCCGATCAGCTGGCCATCGAAGCCCATGGTCATCTGCCACACGTCGTGTGTGGTCGAACCCACGCGGCCGCCGAGCGAGTTGAAGCGCTTGGAAATAGCAAACGACTCAGTCGGACCGGTGCCGGGAACCGTAGTGCCCACCAAAGCGGCGTTCGTCGTTGGCGTGGTCAGAGGATCAGACGCAATGCAGCCCGTAGCCGATGTCAGACAGTAGGTCTGGACCGGACGCGCGGCCAGAAGAGCCTGAAGCTGCGGGTTTGACTGAAGGAAGGGGTTGGTGACGGGAACCGTGAAGCCCGTAGTACCCCCGGCCGGAGTGGGTGCAAGTTCCTGCTCAGCGTTATAGTTCGTGAAAACGAACTGACCGTAAGCGCGGACATAGTCGTTGATGTCATAGTCCACCGCAGAATAGATGTTCCAGCGGTTGAGCGGCAGGATCAGGTTATTGTCCGGCTCGAAGTTGTAGGAGAACTGGTCGGGTGCGAAGGCGGTTGCGATCGCCGATTCCGGTCCGGTATAGCCGACAATGTTGCGGGTCGCATTGTTGGCAACGCCGGTACAGAACAGCGAGCCATCCGGGTTGAAGCCGAAGCCACCGCTGCCCCCTGTTGTTTCGCAAACAGGACCGCCAAAGATGGTGTTGACTGCGCCCTGGAGTGGTTGGTTGATACCGGTGTTCCAGGAACCATCTGGGAAGATGGAGGTCGTGCTGGACGCCTGAGCGGAGAAGTCGCGGGCGCCTTTGCCCATCACTTCGCGCGTGAAGTAGTTCATCGAGAGAACAGCGTTACCCCGATCATTGGCAAAATTGCTGCCCATCGTGATGCCCGAGCCCCACTCGACAGCATCGCCTTCTTCCACAGCTGCGCGATATTGGCCGTCGATTTCGACGCCTTCAAAATTGTCGCGCAGAATGAAGTTTGCCACACCTGCCACAGCGTCGGCACCATAAGTCGAGGCTGCGCCGCCCGTGATGATCTCAACGCGCTCAACCAGCGCCGAAGGGATCGTGTTGATGTCAACTGCGCCGCCGGCAAAGGAGGGCATGCCGCGGCGGCCATTGACGAGCACAAGGTTGCGGCCCGAACCGAGACCGCGAAGGTCGAGCACCGCGCGGCCGTTGGAGCTCGGGTTGTTCGACTGCGACGACAGGTTCGGCGTCACTTGCGGCAGGGTGTTCAGGTATTGCTCAACGGTCGTGAGACCGGAGGTGATCAGCGCGTCCTGACCGACCGTGAGGATCGGGCTTTCTGCGACTTCGTCACGGCGCACCAGGCGCGAGCCGGTGACGGTGATACGTTGCTGGCGGGCTTCGGTTTCTTCGCCGGCCGCAGTAGTGGTTACAGTAACGGTTTCATCTGCTTCCTGCGCAACAGCCACCATCGGGCTGGCGGCAGCAAACAGTGCACCGGCGAACAAAGACGTCGTAAAGAGACGCTTTTTCCAAGTCCGTTCGTTCAACTTACCCTCCAAAGTTAATCGGGCGCGAAGCGCGCCTTTGATCATCACTCAGTTTTCAATTTGAGCGTTCAGTCCGACTCCCCGGACCTTACGGGTGAGTAATGAAGTCAAGAATTTGTCAGTCAACCACAGTGTCGCAAAACCTTTGAAAACCCTTCGACAAAGTCAGCGAGTGTGACTATTTGGCTTCAGGTTTACGTCAAACTGGACCCATGATTTGCGAAAACGCGGTTCCAACATGTGGTGAAAGCGGCGTAGAAGGGCATGATCATGCCAAAATGAGACGTTGCGGAGTGAAAGATCGTGAGCCTGAAACCTGCCCTGACCGTCATCAGCCTGTTATTTTTGCCCGTTTCCGGTGTCGCGCTGCCACAACCTACCCTCGGTAGCCCCATGGACGCGCTTTATGCCTGCCAATCGGTTGCCGGCGCGCCAGAACGGCTGGCCTGTTTTGATGAGACCGTTGCCGCCCTCAAGACGCGGGAAACCGCGGGCGAAATCCAGACCGTCGACGTTGCCGCCATCGAAAGTATCGAGAAGGAAGCCTTTGGCCTTTCCCTGCCCAGCCTCCCGAGCCTGTTTCGCAGCCAGGCCGGCAACGCCGCCGAGCGGGAATCGGTCAGCGAGATCGTCTCTGCGGTGAAATCGGCCCGGATGCAGGGCGTTACCGGCAAGGTGATCGTCGTGCTGGAGAATGGCCAGACCTGGGAACA
>JBKBRT010000200.1:0-5480 GCA_046291585.1 Hyphomonas sp. | reverse complement strand
CTTCGTCGATCCATGTGATCGGGACGGGCAAGGCGATGGAACGCGCCGCCGCCAAAGATGCTAAGATCGAGCGCCTGCAATCGCTGCATGAGGCCAACACTCAGGCAATCGCCACACAGTACGATGGGCGAATTTCTGACGCCAAAGAAACCTATGACGATATCAGCGAGAAATGGGACAAGATCGAAGGGGACGTGAAACGCCAGCCCCGCTATGCGCGGGGCATCTTCTACTGGCCCTTCATGATCGGTCTGATGCTGTTCGAAATTCCGGTGAACCGTCTGAGTTTTGAGCTGTTTTTCCGAGAAAGCCCGGCCGTTTCGCTGGGCGTTGCGTTTCTGGTCGGTGTTATCCTGGTGACTTTGGCGCACCGGCTCGGGCTCGTCCTCTGCCGGTTTGGTTATCATGTGAAGGAGGCGGGCTGGGCCAAATGGGCCGGCCAACTGATTCAGGTTGTGCTGATCACCGCCATCATTCTGGCACTGATCTACGGTGTTTCCGTACTGAGGCAGGGCTATCTGGACTTTGAAACTCAGCCTGATGTGAGCTTTTCCGACATGCTGGCCGGCACCGGCGCTGCTCAGATGGCCGGGGACATGTTCCGGGCGGGCCTCGGGATCTCCGGCTGGATATTCTTCGCCATCAATATCGGCATCGTCGCCGTCGGATTGACGGCGGCCTATTTCTCTCATGATCCGCACCCCGATTTTCAGGCAACAGACATCGCCCTTAAAAAGGCAGAGAAGAAATACAAGTATATCAAAGGCCAGCGGGATGATGCTGCCGCAGCTGAACAGCGCCGCCATGCCAGTCAGACCAACAGAGCCCGCGCCTGATCTCATGACTCAGCTTTCCGAATGCCGGTTCATTCTGCCGGTTCTTGCTTTCTCGATGTTGCTGGCCGCCTGTTCGGGCGCGTCCGGTGAGGGATTCGTCAACCGCACACCCGACGATTATTGCGCGCTCAGCGACCGCTCGACCCTCTTCCTCATCGACAGGACGACGACTTTCGATGCGAGTGATCAGACGCTGCTCATGGAAAGCGTCGGCAGCGTGGTTGACCGGCTCGACACCGGTGACCGGATCATCATCGCCACGATTTCCGATCATTATTCAAAGACGCGCCGGCTGGCGAATGCCTGCAAGCCGGGCTGCCCGGCGGCGGGCGGGGTGGTTGACGAGATCATGGGCTCCTGCAGCACGATGAAGGCCAAGCAGGACCAGCAGCAGTTCATGGCGAGCCTCGCCGCCTCGCTGCGCGAGGTGATCAACACGGCGGAAGATGCCAGGGGGTCTGATATCATCCGCACCATCGGCCACTGGACAGGCTCTGCCAGCGCTGAGCCCTACACAAGCATCGTTGTCTATTCCGACATGCTGGAAAACAGCGACATGATCGCCTGGAGCAAGTTTTCCGCGCTGCCGGAGGACGAGCTGATGTCGGTCGTGGCCGAGCATGGCGCGGGGGCGAAAACGCCGGGCACCGATATCCGCCTGATTGGCTATGGCCGCCTGCATGACGAGGCGCGCTCGCCTCTCCCGGCGGCGCTGGACGCCAAGCTGCGGAGCTTCTGGACGCGATATTTCTTCGAAGGCGGCGGGCAGGTGGAATTTTCCGCGCGCACCGACGGCTGAGCCCTCGTCTTTCTCCGCATTGCTGCGGAGTTGCTTTCGGCGCGCGGCGAACTTAGCGATATTGTCAGAGAACAATAGGAGCCACTGATGCGATACCCGTTTGGACTGATGCTGGCAGGGGCGTTTGCCCTGGCGCTTGCTGGATGCGCGCCGGGCGAAACAGACATTGATACGGGAAGTATTGAGCCGCCTGCGGTTGATGCCGAAGCTGAGGAAACCGAGATGGGCGAGTATGAGATGGGCGAAATGCCAAGCGAAGAGGCCCAAGCTGCCGCTTCAGATGCCGCCCAGGCAGAGGCAGAGGCGGGCGTGGTCTATGCCGGCGCAGACAAGAAAGGCGGGGAGATTTCGATCCCGGCCGGTCAGACGCTGCGGATCGAGCTCGAGACGGTTCCGACCGCCGGCTATGTCTGGCAAATCCTCGAAAAGCCCGATTTTCTTGAGCTTGCGGCGGAAAACACCCGGCCGACAAACCCAGCTCTGCAAAGCCTGCCCGGCTTTACCGGTGGCAATCACTATATGAGCTTCGATCTCATGGCCTCTGCCGAGGGCACCGGTGTCGTGAAGTTGACTGAAGGGCGCCCCTGGGAAACCGAGGAGGCCCCGGAAAGCACTTATGAGCTGACTGTTACAGTCACGGCTGCGGAGTAGAAATCCCCTTGCCAGATACCCAGCTGACCCCGCCGCAGACCGGCATTACCGCTGACGGCTTTCTGACCGACAGCTGGTATCTGGCGGCAGTGTCGGCGGAGCTTAAGCCCGGCGCGCAGCAGCGCGTGATGATGCTGGGGGAACCGGTTGTCGTGGGGCGCACTCCGGCAGGGGAGGCGTTCGCGCTCCGGGACATCTGCCCGCATCGCCTCGTGCCGCTGTCTGCCGGGCAGCAGGTGGAGACTGACGGGCAGTGGACCTTGCAATGCCCCTATCATGGCTGGCGCTTTGGCACCGATGGCGGCTGCAGGCTGATGCCAAGCCTGACTGAAGACCGCCTGTTTGATCCGACCCGGGTCAAAGTGCGCCGCTATCCGGTGCATGAGGCCAATGGCGCGGTCTTCATCTATGTGGCGCATGATCCGCGCAGCACGCAGCCGCCGGCTGTTCCACCGCCGGATTTCGGGCCGCTTCCGGACAAGCCTGGCTTTGTCATCCACGATCTTTTCAATGCGCATATGGACGATGCCGTTGTTGGCCTGATGGACCCGGCGCATGTGCCCTTCGTGCATAATCAGTGGTGGTGGCGCCCGCCCTCGGCAGGGATGAAGCTCAAGGAAAAGCCGTTCGTTCCCAGGGCGCGCGGCTGGGCGATTGACCGGCATGCGCCAAGTTCCAACTCCAAACTCTATCGCTGGGTGTTCGGCGGCGATGTGATGACCGAGATCTGCTTCCAGCTGCCGGGCTATCGCTGGGAGATCATTTCCAATGCCAGCGCCCGCCTGTTGACGCTCACCTGCCTGACGCCCGAAGCGCCCAAGCGCACGCGGATCACCCAGTTCACCTGGTGGACCGGCGCGCCGCTGCTGAAGCTGGCCGTTCCTGTGGCCAGGCGGATGGGCAAGAAATTTCTGGCTCAGGATGGCCGTATGGTGAACCTTCAGAACCAGGGCATGGCCCTTCAGAAGGCAATGCTCTGGATCGACGATATAGATGTCCAGGCTAAGTGGTATCAGATGCTCAAGCGCGAATGGACCTCTGCCCGCAGCGAAGGCAGGGAATTTACCAACCCGATCGAGCCGCGCATCCTGAAATGGATGAGTTGAGGCAATCTGCCTCTGTATTGCCCTGAAAAAGCCCCGGAGGGGTGAGATATCGCGCACTGGCCGAGGCGCGTGATCGCCCCATCTTATGGCCCGCGCCGCGCTTTCCCCGCCCCAACGGCGCGCCATCAAAAGGATTTGATCCAATGAAACTGTTTCTCTTTGCCGCTGCGGCCAGCGCGCTGACGCTCGCTGCCTGCGCACCCGCCACCGAAACTTCAACACCGAGCGTCGTTCCGCCGGCTGTCGAAGAGCCTGGCATGGAGCCGATTGCTGAAGAGCCAACCGCAATGCCCGCGCAAACCATCGTGGACATCGCTGCGGGCAATCCGGACTTTTCAACTCTGGTAGCCGCCGTTCAGGCCGCTGGACTGGCCGAGACCCTCGCCGGCCCGGGCCCGTTCACAGTGTTTGCGCCGACCAATGCAGCGTTTGACGCGCTCCCGGCCGGCACGCTCGATAGCCTGCTTCTGCCTGAAAACAAAGACCAGCTGACGCAGATCCTGACCTACCACGTCGTGTCCGGTAAGGTCATGGCGGCGGATGTGCCAGCAGCGTCTGCCGGTGTTGCCACCAGCACCGTCGCGGGCCTCGACCTTTCCGTTCGCTCCGAGATGGATGGTTCGGTGAAAGTGAATCAAGCCACTGTGACGACTGCCGATATTGAAGCATCCAACGGCGTCATTCATGTGATCGATACGGTGCTTCTGCCCCGCGCCGCCGAATAAAATTTCCGCGCAAGCGGAGAACCAGGCCGCGCCTGCCAGTTCTGGTGGGCGCGGCTTTTTTCTGAAGCGCGCGAACAAAGAGTGAAAACTCAAGCTGTCCTTAACCGTCTGCGCTGTTAGGGTGGCGCGCATGAGCATCACGATTCGTATCCTCGGCATTGATCCGGGCCTGCGCCATACCGGCTGGGGCGTCATCGAGCAGACCGGCGCGCGCCTGGTGCATGTGGCGCATGGCGTAATCGAAGCGCCGACCGATATTTCCATGGCAGAGCGGCTCGGCCACATCTTCGAGGCGGTGGGCGAGCTTGCCCGCCATCATGCGCCCGACGCGGCCGGGGTTGAGGAAACGCTGGTGAATGCCAATCCCCGTTCGGCGCTGAAGCTCGGCCAGGCACGCGGGGCAGCGATGGCCGCCCTCGCCATGGCCGGCATTTCGGTGGCCGAATTCGCCCCCCGCCAGATCAAGCTCTCCGTCGTGGGCACCGGCACAGCGGACAAGGATCAGGTGAAGTTCATGGTCCAGCGGCTCCTCCCTCGGGCAGGGGAGATGAAGCTCGACGCGGCCGACGCGCTTGCCTGCGCCATCTGCGCGGCGCACCATCTACCCCTGCAGGTGAAGAGGGGCGCGGCATGATTATTGGCCGTCTCAAAGGCGAGGTTGCGGCCATCGGGCTCGACCATGTGCTGATCGACGTGAATGGCGTGGGCTATGTCGCCCTCGCGGGCACGCGCCTGCTGGCAAAGCTTCAGACGGGCGACAAGATCACCGCTCATATCGAAACGCGCGTGACCGAAAGCTCGATCACGCTGTTTGCCTTCGCCACCGATGAAGAGCGCGCCTGGTTTGTGCGCCTGCAGGATGTGCCGGGCGTTGCCGGGAAGTCCGCCCTCGCCATTCTCGACGGGCTCTCCCCGGCAGACATCATGGACGCCATTGCGCTCGGGGATGCGGGCGCCTTCACCCGCGCCAAGGGCATCGGCAAGAAGCTCGGAGAACGGATCGTCACCGAGCTGGCCGGCAAGGCGCCGCCGCTTGGCCGGTTTGGCAAGTTTGAAGTGGCAGCTGTGGCAGGGCTTGCCTCGGCCCAGCCCGTATCGGCCGCCACCGGCGCGCGCGGCGAAGCGGTCAGCGCGCTGGTCAATCTCGGCTACACGCAGAGTGAAGCGGCCAAGGCCGTGGCCATCGCCGCGAAAGATGGCGCAGAGGATGTTGGCGTGCTGCTTAAAGGCGCGCTGAAGGAGCTCGCCCGGTGAGCCGCGAAGGCGCCCTCTCCGACCCCAACGCTCAAGGCAGCGACGCACTCGACCGTGCGCTCCGTCCACAGACGTTTGAGGATTATGTCGGCCAGCGCAAGGCGAAGGC
>JBKBRT010000199.1:0-5502 GCA_046291585.1 Hyphomonas sp. | reverse complement strand
CAGACGGTCGTGCGAGCGGCGCATGCGCGTGCGCGATTTCGATTTCTTACTCTTGGGGACTGCCATGGCACTTGCTTCCGGAATCTGGTGGGTCCGCTGTCCCAGAGGGATCGCGGGAAAGCGCGCCTGTTAACGCAGCCTAACGGGGATGGCAAGCGCGAAACGGCATCATTTTCAGCGGTGCGCCCCTTATCCCCCGGCAAATACAAAATGGCCGGCCCATGAGGCCGGCCAAGGTATGCAAGAAGGACGTCACCGCTTTGCCCTGGCAATCTGCCGGATTGGCTCTGCGCTGACAGATGTAGTTAATGCGCGATTGAGTCTGAATGTTGGCGCCGCGAAGGTGTTGTGTGGCGTTCAGCAACAGGTCGGGCGCAGAGCCTGGGAGCGGACTGAGACACCGGGCGCTTCTGCACAATGACCTGCGCCCGTCATCTGGCCCCAGGCGTCAAGCGTCCTGCTCATCAGTCTCCGGCCGCGTGAAGATCGCTTCCAGGCTACGCAAATTCATCCCGTTTTTCAGGTAGTTAGCCGGCGTCAGGTTCACCGCCTTGATGACCCCGCGCTCGACCTTTGTACCCTGCCCGCTCTCCGTTGGGACAAGGTCAAAGTCGAGAATGTTGATGCAGCCGGTATCCTGCTCAAAGCCGGCGCTTGCCCCCAGCGGCGCTCCGATCACGTCCGCCAGAAGCATCCGGTTCACGACTTCGTGTGCAACCACCAGCGCCGTTGCCCAGTCCGGTCGAGCAAGAAGTGCGGCCAGGCCCTCCCGGATCCGGATCAGGGCATCGGCGAACCGCTCCCCGCCCGGCAGGAAGGCCGCTTCAGGTTCACCCGCCTGCTCGAAGGTAAAAGTCATGACGGCAGCGAGATGTTCTGCCGAATGGAAGTCCATATAGCTGCCTGAGCGCAGCTCCCCGAATCTCCCGTCTTCCTCCAGGGCAGGCGCGTTAGGGTGCTCAGCCAGCACGAACTCCGCCGTCTGGCGCGTACGCGCGAGGCCCGAGCAGAGGGCAAGATCGAAATGCACTTCGGACAGCGCCACACCGGCGGCGCGGGCTTCCTGCTCGCCCCGCTCGGTCAATGTCGCCACCTTGGGATCGCGCGCGGCGCGCACGGCTGCGGATGTGTAATCCACAAAGCCGTGCCGCATCAGATAGATGCGCCGGCGCCCCGTGGTGCCGGGTAGCGCGCTCATCCGCGCGAGACGCCCCAATCCTTGAGGATCTGGTCGGTATGTTCACCCAGGCCCGGCGGGCGGCCCTGAATGGCGCCCGGTGTCTCCGAGAAGCGCGGCGCAGGCGCGGGCTGAACCACGCCCTCAATCTCGACAAAGGTGCCGCGATCCACGTTGTGCTTGTAGGTCGGTGCGTCGGCCATGGAGAGGACGGGCGCGTAGCAGATGTCCGTGCCTTCCATGATCTCGTTCCATTCCGCCTGGGTCTTGGTTTTGATCACGTCCATGACCTTCTTCTTCAGCTCAGGCCATTTGGACTTGTCCATCTGGGCATCAAACGCGGCGTCCGTCAGGCCCGCCTTCTCGCGAAGGATCGCGTAGAATTGCGGCTCGATGGAGCCGATGGAGACCCATTTGCCATCCTTGGTTTCGTAGGTGTCGTAGAAGTGTGCGCCGCCATCGAGCATGTTGGCTTCGCGGTCATCGGTCCACACGCCCATGGCGCGCATACCCCAGAACATCGCGGTGAGCGAAGCGGCGCCATCCGACATCGCCACGTCGATCACCTGGCCTTTGCCGCCATTCTTCACATTGATGATCGCCGCCAGCACACCCATCGCCAGATAAAGCGCGCCGCCGCCATAATCGCCGACCAGATTGAGCGGCGGACGCGGACGGCCATCGCCATCGCCCATCGCATGCAGCGCGCCGGTGATGGCGATATAGTTGAGGTCGTGCCCCGCCGAATGGGAAAGCGCGCCCGTCTGGCCCCAGCCGGTCATGCGCCCGTAAACAAGCTTGGGATTGCGCGCGAGCGCCACATCCGGGCCCAGGCCGTTGCGCTCCATCACGCCGGGGCGAAAGCCCTCGATCAGGGCATCCGCCTCTGCGATCAGCTTGAGGGCGAGCTCAACATCCGCCGGATCCTTGAGGTTCAGGCCGATCGAGCGGCGGCCACGACCGACAACATCTTCGGCCCGGCCCGGCTTGCCATTGCCCGGACGGTCGATGCGGATCACATCGGCGCCCATGTCCGAGAGAAGCATGCCGCAGAACGGCCCCGGACCAATGCCCGCAAATTCTACAATCTTTACGCCCGCGAGCGGCCCTTGAGCCATGATAGGTCTCCGTCATGTCTTGTTGTTAATGGTCGAGTTAGCGGAACTTTAAGGGTGGCAGGCGCAAAAGGAAGGGGTGCCGCGACGTCGCTCCCGGCCCGATTCTAGTCAGTTTCAGGCGCGTATCTGCATGTTGGATTTTTCCTTCTACGATCCCCCCATTGAAGTCGCTGCGGGGAGCCCGCGTCTGGAGATGATCGTATCGCGGCTGAAATTGTCCGGGCTGCGGCCTTATTCGGCCTCCTCTCCCATCGACTATTCAGCGCCAGACCCCCTCATTGTCGACCGCGCCAGCCTCGGACCGGACGAACTCGAACGCCTCACCCGCGCCGCCATGATCGGTGTGCCGCGCCAGATCGTGATCCTCAACACGGGTGGCCTCTCGACGCCGCGAATCGATGGCGCAATCCATCTGCGCCTCGACAAGGACCTCACCTCCCTGCGCAGCCGCCTGGCCGCCCTTGCCCGCCGTGCGAGCCGCCAGCGCGAAGCCACCATTCGGCATGCCACAGCCCTCCAACTCGGCGCGAAACTGCCCCCCCTGGATGTCGATGCCGTTCCCGCCCTCCTTTATCTCGGCGATGGCTCGCCCTTCTTCCTTTCGCTGCAGGGCGCCTTGCGCCAGCGCGGGGTAGAGATAACGGCCGCCCTCTCCCGGCCCACCGCCCGCCAGCACATGACCAGCAAGCGGTTTGCCGCAGCGCTGATCGACCTCAGCATGGCGCATGAAGATGCCAGCGGTATGGGCCGCTGGATTTCAGAAGAAGATGGCCTCGCCGGCCTTCCCCTGATCGTGCTCAGCCGTCCGCAGGCGGAGTTCACCGAGAAGGAACTCGCCCTCCTCAGCCACGCCACCGAAATCATTGATCCTGCGATCGGCGACGACAGCATCGTTACCGCCATCGAAACCCAGTGCCGGCGCCTGCATGCCAGCGCGCCGATGATGCCTTTGCCCGGTCTTTCCGCGCTTGCTGTCACCGATCTTGTCTCCGGCCTCTTCACGCGGGGTTTTTTCGAGGCGCATCTGCCGCGCCAGATGGAAATTGCCAGCGAGCAGGCCGAAGCGCTTTCCGTGCTCACGCTGCGGCTCGATGTCGAATTTGCAAAATCCCACCCCGCGCAACATGCTGCGGGCGACATCATCCGCAGCCAGATCCGCGACACCGACTGCGCAGCGCTCGTCCAACCCGGCGTCTACGCGATTTCCCTGCCGGCAACACCGTATCGGGGCGGCGTGCGCCTTGCCGAGCGGATCAATGATGCCATGACCCGCGCCGGCAATCATCCCGGCCTCAGCTGGCGCGTTACCGAGAAACGCAGCTATCACACGCCGCAGACCTTCCTGGCCGCTGCGCTGATCGGTCCGTTTGTCCGGATACGGATTGCGGCTTAAGCCGAGGGAACCTCAATCCTCGCTGAGCAGCCCGCTTTTTATCGGCTTCGCCCATTTATCCTCAGGCACCGCCGCCTTGCGAGACGGCATGTTGGCTACTGCGTCGGTCGACGCCGGCGAAACAATCCCGCAAGCCGCTTCCAGTTCGCGCAGGAACGCCTTGGCGCCGGAAAGCCGACGCTCGGGCGTGCCGCCCAGTCCGGAATGAACGAGCTTTGAATCGGGCCGAAGCTTCATCTGGTTGGGCCGCGTGCGGACGATCTGCATCAGCTTCTGCGGGTCCATCACAGTGTCGGGACGGAACGTGAAGAGGGCGCCTTTTTCCCCGGCGTCGAGCTTGGCAATGCCGAGCGATTTGCACGACACCTTGATCGCCGTGACATCGAGCAGCTGCCGGGTCGCATCCGGCAGAGGGCCAAACCGGTCAATCAGTTCGGCCGCAAACGCTTCGCGGTCCTGCGCTGTAATGATGTCCGACAGGCGGCGATACAGCGACAGGCGGACATTGAGATCATCCACATAGTCTTCCGGGATCAGGACGGCGACGCCGAGATTGATCTGCGGCGACCAGTCGTCGGCCACATCCGCATCATCGCGCGCGCCGGCCTGAAGCGCCTTCACGGCGTCTTCCAGCATTGACTGGTAAAGCTCCACGCCAACCTCTTTGACCTGGCCGGACTGCTGATCGCCGAGCAGATTGCCCGCGCCGCGCATGTCGAGGTCGTGGCTGGCGAGCTGGAAGCCGGCACCGAGGGAGTCGAGCGACTGAAGCACCTTGAGACGCTTCTCGGCGCTCTCGGTGATTACCTTGTCGCGCGGCGTGGTAAAGTAAGCATACGCACGGAGTTTGGACCGGCCGACCCGTCCGCGCAGCTGGTAAAGCTGGGCGAGGCCGAACATGTCAGCCCTGTGGATGATCAGCGTATTGGCACGCGGAATATCCAGCCCGCTTTCGACAATCGTGGTCGACAGCAGCACATCATATTTACCCTCATAGAAGGCAGTCATGATGTCTTCCAGTTCCCCTGCCGCCATCTGGCCATGGGCCACGATGAACGACACCTCGGGCACATGTGTGCGCAGGAAATTTTCCAGCTTGTCGAGATCGGTAATGCGCGGCGCCACGAAGAAGGCCTGACCACCGCGATACTTCTCGCGCAGCAGCGCCTCGCGCAGCGTGACGGTATCTTCCTCGGTGATATAGGTGCGCACAGAGAGCCGGTCGACCGGCGGCGTCGCGATGATCGAGAGATCGCGAATGCCCGTCAAAGCCATCTGCAACGTACGCGGAATAGGCGTCGCTGACAGTGTCAACACGTGTACGTCCGATTTCAGCTCTTTCAGGCGCTCCTTGTGCTTCACGCCAAAGCGCTGTTCCTCGTCCACGATCATCAGGCCGAGCCGTTTGAAGTTCATATCCTTGCTGAGCACGGCATGCGTGCCGACGACAACGTCAATGCTGCCACTGGCCAGGCCATCGCGCGTCTCTGCCGCTTCGCGCGCGCCCACAAAGCGCGACAGCGCGCGAACATTGAGCGGCCAACCGGCGAAGCGCTCCTGGAACGTCTTGAAATGCTGTCGGGCGAGCAGTGTCGTCGGCGCGATCACGGCCACCTGCTTGCCGCTCATCGCCGCCACGAAGGCAGCGCGCAGCGCCACTTCGGTCTTGCCAAAGCCCACATCGCCGCAGACGAGCCGGTCCATCGGCTTGCCGGAGGCAAGATCGCCGAGCACGTCTTCGATCGCCGAAAGCTGGTCGTCCGTTTCCTCATACGGGAAGCGGGCGGCAAACTCTTCATACAGCCCCTGCCCGC
>JBKBRT010000198.1:0-5536 GCA_046291585.1 Hyphomonas sp. | reverse complement strand
GCGCAGATCGCCACCGCGCCCGGACGGCGCATCAGCGCGGCGTCTTTCCCGGCAGGGAAGGGCTGCTCGATCATCACCACGCCCAGCCGGGCGGCCGAGGCAACCATCGCCGGCAGGTCGCCCTCGGAGAGCCCCTCATTGGCGTCAACGATCAGCCGCGCCTCGGGCCGCGCCTCATGCACCGCCCTGATCCGTTCCAGATCCTCCGGCCCGCCCAGTTTCAGCTTCAACAGCCGCCCCGGCGCGCTCAGGGCCGCCGCGGCCATGGCGCCGGGCGTATCAAGGCTGATCGTCACCGCCGTTTCGACAGGTCTCGGCTCGGGCAGGCCCGCCAGCTGCCAGACCGGCTTTCCGGCCTTCTTGGCGTCGAGATCCCACAGCGCGCAATCCACCGCGCACCGCGCCGCGCCCGGCTTCATCAGCAATTGCAGCGCCGCCCGGCTGATGCCCGCCTCGATCGCCCCGCGCGCCGCTTCGATCTCCTCGATCACCGACGCAACTGTTTCTCCATACCGTCCATAGGGAACGCTTTCCCCCCTTCCGGCGTTTCCATCCTCTGAGAGGACAACACGCACCGTCTCCGCGCAGGTCTTCGATCCCCGCGAAATCGCAAAGGCTGCCTTGAGCGGCGAAGACATGTGGGCAGTTTCAAGCCGGAGATGACCCATAGGTTAACCCTGAAAAGTGAATTGTATTGGATTGGCACACACCGTCCTTAAGCATGTTTTGTTAGGAAGGTCAGTCAGGACCCGAAAGAATGCTGAACCTTACCGACCCCGGTTTCGCGCTGGAAGACAGCGACGAAGGACACGTCCTCCGCCTCAGCGGAGACTGGACGGTTGCAACCATTAACCAGCTCGATGCCCAGCTGCGCAAGGTGTCGGGAAAGGTGCCCGAGTGTCTCGATGTGTCCGGACTTGGCCGCATGGACACCTCCGGCGCGTACCTGATTGACCGGACCTGGCGCGAAAATGGCGCGTCCTGGCCGCCCCGGATCATCGGCGAGCATGCCTCTGCCGCGAGCCTTCTGGAGCAGGTCCACGCCCATGCCGAACCTGTCCCGCCGCCGGAGAAGGCCGATATCGGCCTCCTCGCGATGCTGGAGCGGACGGGCAAGGGAAGCGTTGATTTCTATAAGGAATTGAAGGCCAGCCTCGCCTTTCTCGGCGAAACTCTGGTCACCATTGTTCGCCTCCTCGCCCAGCCCTGGAAGCTGCGCTGGACCTCCATCGTCTCGGTCATGGAAGAGGCTGGCCTCAATGCCATGCCGATCATCGCCTTCCTCTCCTTCTTTGTGGGCATGGTCGTGGCTTTTATCGGGGCGACGACGCTGCGGGACTTCGATCTTGAGGTCTACACGATTGAACTCATTGGCTTTTCCATGCTGCGCGAGTTTGGCGTGGTGCTGACCGGCATCGTCCTGGCCGGCCGCACAAACTCCTCCTTCACCGCGCAGATCGGCACCATGAAGATGCGCCAGGAGGTCGATGCAATGCAGACCCTCGGTCTCAAGGCAATGGATGTGATCGTGGCCCCTCGGGTCATTGCCATGGTGATCATGGCCCCGATCCTCACCTTCGTGGCCACGCTCGCCGGGGTCGCCGGCGGCATGGCTGTGGCCTGGACGGCCCTCGACATCAATCCGGCCGTCTTTCTGGAGCGGATGCGCACCTCGGTGCCGATCGACCAGTTCTGGGTCGGCATGTCGAAATCCCCGATCTTCGGCCTGGTGGTCGCCCTGATCGCCTGCCGCCAGGGCCTGCAGGTCGGCGGCAGTGTCCAGTCTCTCGGCAAATCGACCACCACATCAGTCGTGCAGGGCATCTTCGCCGTCATTGTCCTCGATGCCCTGTTCGCGATTTTCTACATGGAGCTGGGCATATGAGCGCCGAGCCCATCATCCGCGTCCGCGACCTGAAGGTTGCCTATGGGTCTACGGTTGTGCTCGACGGGTTCAACCTCGACATTCCGCGCGGGGAAGTGATCGGCATCATCGGGCCGTCCGGCGGCGGCAAATCGGTCACCTTGCGGGCGATTGTCGGACTCAAACAGCCCGAATCTGGCACCGTTGAGGTATTCGGCGAACAGCTCGACGCCCTCAGCCGCGAGGAACGCACCACGCTGGAGCGCCGCTGGGGCATCATGTTCCAGGACGGCGCCCTGTTCTCGAACCTGACCGTCCGGGAAAACGTCATGGTGCCGATGCGCGAGCACACCAATCTCAACCCGGCCCTGCGCCATGCGCTGGCCGACATGAAAATTCAGATGGCAGGGCTCTCCCCGAGCGCCGGGGACAAATACCCCTCCGATCTCTCAGGCGGCATGCGCAAGCGCGCTGCGCTTGCCCGCGCCCTCGCGCTTGATCCGGAGCTTCTGTTCCTGGACGAGCCCACCGCGGGCCTTGACCCCATCACGGCGGCCGCCTTCGACAAGTTGATCCGCGATCTGCAGCAGGCCCTGGGCCTGACCGTCTTTCTCGTGACGCACGATCTCGACACGCTGCACGCCGTCTGTGACCGGATCGCGGTCATCGGCGAGAAGCGCGTGCTGGCCGTCGGAACAATGGATGAGCTCAGGCAGTTCGATCATCCCTGGATTCAGGAATATTTTGGCGGACCGCGCGGACGCGCGGCGTCGGCTGGTTATTAGGAGGGTTCGGTACCATGGAAACCCGGGC
This sequence comes from Hyphomonas sp., assembly GCA_046291585.1. Taxonomy (GTDB): domain Bacteria; phylum Pseudomonadota; class Alphaproteobacteria; order Caulobacterales; family Hyphomonadaceae; genus Hyphomonas. The sequence goes on along the minus strand of JBKBRT010000198.1, from coordinate 2,859 downwards.
AAACTACGCGTTGATTGGCGGTCTTGTAATCCTTGCTGCCGTCCTGTTGGCAGGCTTCGTCCTGTGGCTCGGCCAGTCCGAGTTCAATCGGGACTACAAGGACTATGACATCGTCTTTGAAGGGCCGGTCTCGCTCGAAGAGGGCGGGGCGGTGCGCTATATCGGCATCAAGGTGGGTGAGGTGCGGACCGTCCGGATCGACCGGGCCGACTCCTCAAAGGTGCGCGCCCGTATCCGTGTGTCCCGCGAAACGCCGATCCGCGAAGACTCCAGCGCGTCCATTCAGCTGGCCGGGATCACCGGCACCACCTTCATCCAGATCAGCGCCGGTTCCGGCCGTCCACTGGAAGCGCGGCCCGGCGAACCGGTTCCCGTGATCCGTGCCGAGCGGACCCTGGTCGACCAGATCGTGGCGGGCGGCGCCCAGGCGCTCAGCCGGGCCAACCTCACCTTTGACAATGTGAACAAGATCCTGACCGAAGAGAATATCGCCTCGGTAAGCGCCACTTTGAAGAATCTCGAAATTGCGACAGAAAAACTTGCCGGTCAGGATGGCCTGATCGACCGGGCATCTGTAGCGGTTGACGATGTGTCGCGCGCCGCTGCGGCTTTTGAGAACGCGTCCACTGAATTTGCGGAGTTCGGCCAGTCGGCGGACACCAGTCTTGCAGATGCGGCGGCAGATCTCAAAACGCTCGTCGCTGATATCCGCACCGTTGCCCAATCGGCAAGCGGAACGCTCGACCGCAGTACCCAGGCCGTCGCTGCCGCCACCGCCATCATCGAAGGTCCGGCCACGGAAACCTTCCAGAATGCCGGCCTTGCGAGCAAGGAACTGCGCATCACGCTCAGCCGGTTTGACCGGTTCCTGAGAGAATTGGAAAGCAATCCCCAGTCACTGCTGGTTGGCGAATCTGTACCTTATGAGGAGAACCGCTGATGTTCCGTCCCCTGATCCTTGCCGCCGCCGTGATCTCGCTCAGCGCCTGCGCGGGCATCATCCCGCAGCGCGAGCCTGCCAACGCGCTCTACCGGCTTAGCCCGCTGGAGCCGGAATACCCGCTGGCCGCGTCGGTGACCATTCGCGAGCCGGAAGCCTCGCGCCTGCTCGCCGGCCGCTTCATGTCGGCTGAAGATGAAACCGGGGCGATGCGGTATGTGCGCTCGATCCAGTGGACCGACCGGGCAACCAGCCTAATGCAGGAAGCCGTGCTGGATCTGCTCAGCGGGGAAGGGAGCAATGTAGCGCTGCCCACCCAGGCCGGGGCCGTAACGGACTATGAGTTTTCCTGGCGGATTTCAGACCTCACCCTGAGAGGCGCCACCGCGCGGTGCCGGCTTGAAGGCGCGATCATGATAGGCCAGGAGCGCGCCGTTCGGCAGCAGACGTCGATCTCGACGACCGCGACCGCGGCGGGCAACACCGATGCCGCGCGCGCCCAGGCGCTGGTCGAAGCCGGCCGGGCCTGCGCCAGGGAAGCGGCGGCGTTCATCGCTCAGACGGCTCTGCCAGTTGCAAAAACGCCGGTCCCCGTAATCCCGGAACCGGCGTCTCCATTCTGACAATTTAAAGGCCGATCAGCCCGACTTCATCTCGTCGAAGGCGCGATCCTTGTCGACGCGCACATCCTGGGGCAGGCCCAGAACACGCTCGGCGATGATGTTTTTCAGGATCTCGTCGGTGCCCCCGGCAATCCGCAGGCCGGGCGCCCACATGAAGCTCTGCTGGAAGATGGCATCGGCCGGCATCCGGTCGGTATCGGTCATGATGCCGTAGTGATCCTGCATCTCGATCGCCGAGTTGCAGATGTCCTGCAGGTGGTTGGCAGTAATGATCTTGCCGATCGAGTTTTCCGGGCCCGGGGTCTGGCCGCGCGAGAGTGCGGTCTGGGTACGGAATTTCGTCAACTTGTAGCCTTGAGCGGCCACATACCAGTCTGCGAGTTTTTCGCGGAAGGCCTGGTCGTCCATCGAGCCGGCCTCTTTGGCATAGGCCATGATCTCACCCCAGTCGGGACCGGGCGAGCCACCCACGGCCAGACGCTCGTTCATCAGGGTGACAAGCGCCACTTTCCAGCCCGCGCCGACTTCGCCGAGACGGTCGCTGTCAGGGATGCGGACATCGGTGAAATACACTTCGTTGAACTCGCGGCCACCGGAAGCCTGGTGGATCGGGCGAACCTCAACGCCGGGCTGTTTCATGTTCACGATGAACATGGTGAGGCCCTTGTGCTTTGGCACTTTGGGGTCGGTGCGGACCAGCAGAATGCCGTAGTCGGAATAGTGAGCGCCCGATGTCCAGACCTTCTGGCCATTGATGACCCACTCGTCGCCATCCTTGATGGCGCGCGTTTTGAGGCCGGCAACGTCAGATCCCGCCGACGGTTCGGAGAAGAGCTGGCACCAGATCTCTTCGCCAAACAGCGCTTTCTGGACATACTTCTTCTTGTGCTCTTCCGAGCCGAACGCGATCACGGTCGGGATGCACATGCCCAGGCCAATGGCAAACGGGCCGGTCGGCGCGTCATACTTGGATTCTTCCTGGCCCCAGATGACCGCTTCCATGGAGGTGCCGCCGCGGCCGCCCCATTCTTTCGGCCAGGTGATCTGGGCGAATTTGTTCTCGGCTTTGGTCTTCTGCCAGGCTTTCGCGCGGGCAAGGGCCGACTCGTTGGCCTGGCGGGGCTTGGCGCCCACTTTCAGCTCGAGATGCTTGGAGAGGAAGTCGTTGGCCTCCTTGCGGAAGGCGGCTTCTTCGGGGGTATCATTGAAGTCCATGGGGGCACTCCGTTCGTTTCTTCACTGTTTCTGTTCTGATCATATTGTTCCTGAGGGGCGTTGCGGCGAGCAATGTCCCCC
>JBKBRT010000197.1:0-5545 GCA_046291585.1 Hyphomonas sp. | reverse complement strand
AAGAGCAGCATACCGATGAGACAGACCGCGCCCGACATCCAGTGCCAGGTGCGCGCCTGACGCTTCCAGAATGCATAAGTGGACCACTTCTCCAGATGGCGGAGGGGTGACTTTGCCCAGGAGCCGGAGGCGCGTGCGGTGGCGAAAAACTGTTTCAAGGGTGGCAGGTCCATAAGCGATGTTCTGCTCAACGCCCTGCCTGAGTTTTTTCGCAATTGCAAGTCATTCTCATCTGTAAATGTGAGAAAGTTTGGGGTCCGCTATCCGCGCCAACACCCTGTTGCCAATTGCTTTTATGTGTTTACAGACGCGCCTGCCCGATGCCGGCGCGCTCAAAAAAAGACCAGCTTCAATAGTCTCCGCCAACCGCCACGTAGAGGTTTATGGCGGCGGTCAGACGGTCGAGCCGGCCGAGGACATAGCTGTTGGCGGCGCTGAAATAGCTTTGCTGGGCGTTGAGAAGGCTGGTGAGATCACCGGTGCCGGCCTGGTACTGAATTTCGGCGGCGCGGAGCGCGTCTTCGGCAGCATCCCGCGCGATCAGAAGCTGGTCTTCGCGGGCCTCATTGGCTTCGATGGCCTTCAGGCTGACATCCACGTCGCGCAGAGCGTTGAGAATTGACTGGCGATACGCGGCGAGCTGGCCTTCGCGGCGTGCCTCTGCGCCTTCAAGCTGCGCATCAAGGCGCCCGCCGGAGAAGATCGTCTGGGCCACCGACGCAGACAGCGAGCCGACAAGATCCGCGCCCCCGGTCAGCACGCTGGAGAGCCCTGCCCCGAGATCTATACTGGGAAAGAAGGCAGCGCGGGCAGCGTCGATATTGGCATTGGCCGCGCGCAGGCTGGCTTCTGATTGCATCAGGTCTGGCCGGCGGAGCAGCAGATCGGATGGCAGGCCAGGGTCTGCGACGGGCAGCGCGATGTTCAGAACGTCCGCCTGCGGCGCATCGTAGCCCTGCGGGGCGCGGCCGAGGAGAATGGCGAGGGCTGTTTCCTGGCTTGTGATCTGAGATTCCAGCTGGGGAATGGCCGCACGGGCGTTGGCAAGCTGGGCAGCCTGGCTGGACACGTCAAAGCCTGAGATGACGCCGGCTTCGTACCGGAACTCAACGATCTGGAAGATGCGTTCGGAGATTTCGAGATTGCGGCGGGCAACCGCGAGCTGCTCACGCGCGGCAAGGAGATTGAACCAGCCGGCGGCGACATCTGACTGAACGGTCAGCTCGAGCGCGCGCTGGGCAAATATCGCGGCGTCCAGACTGGCCAGGGCGGCGTTTCGGCCGGCGGCATTGGCACCGAAGAGATCGAGCTGATAGCTGGCCGAGAGGCGGGCGCTGGCGTCGATATCATCCAGGCCGGACTGGGTGTTGCTGCTGGAAGAGAGGCTGCCGCTGGCCTGCGGAAGAAAGGCCGCGTTGGCTGTTGTGAGGGCGGCGCGGGAGGCGTCGACATTGGCAAGGCCCTGAGCGAGCGTGTTGTTGGCCGCGAGCGCCTCTGTAATCAGAGCGTCGAGATCGGCAGAGTTGAAGCCTTCCCACCAAGCCTGATCGGGCACGCTGAGGGCCTCCAGTTCGCCGGCATAATCATAGCCGACCGGAAGGGAGATGCCTGAATCGGTGGTGGTCTCGCGCTGGAGGGGGCTCAGGCTGGCGCATCCTGCGAGGGCCAGTATGGAGACCGATATGAACAGTGGGCGGATCATGAGTGTTACTCCGAGGCGAGCGCGGCGACGGGGTCGAGGCGCGATGCCTGGCGGGCAGGCAGCAGGCCGAAGACGAGGCCCGTACCGAGCGCTGAGCTGAAGGCGAGGATGGCAGGCAGCGGGGTGACTGCGACCGTCATGCCCAGCTGCGCGATGATGAAAACAATGCCGAAGCCGATTGCGACACCCGCAATGCCGCCAAGTCCGCCGACCACGAGGGATTCCACGATGAACTGCGTCTGGATATCGGAGCGCCGGGCGCCGGTGGCCATACGGACACCGATCTCGCGGGTACGCTCCGACACGCTGACGAGCATGATGTTCATCACGCCGATGCCGCCGACGAGCAGGGAGATGGCCGCAACCGAGCCCAGAAGGATCGAGAAGGAGTTCTGCGTCTCCTCGACCGAGGCGAGGATGGAGGCGGTGTTGCGGATCTGGAAGTCTTCCGTACCGTGACGGGCGAGCAGCAGCGCGTGGGCGGCGGCTTCGGTTTCGGCGATCCGTTTGGTGTCATCCACCGCAAGGGTGATCGAGGAAAGATAGCTCTGGCCGAAGATGCGCATCATGCCGGTGGTTATGGGAACGAGAGCAATATCGTCCTGGTCCTGGCCCCAGGAGCTGGCGCCTTTCGACTCCAGGATGCCGGCTACTTCAAAGGGCGCGCCGCCGATAAACACATACTGGCCGACAGCGCTTTCGATATCGTCAAACAGATTTCCGGCGGTGGTGGTGCCGAGGACGACTGCCCCTATGCGGTGATCAACATCTTCTTCGGTGAAGAAGGTGCCGTGGAGCATGTCGCGGTTCTGGGCGATGGGCCAGGCTTCGGAGGCGCCTTCGATGGAGCTGGAATAGTCCTTTCCGCCATTGCGCAGGGTAGCGTTGGTGGTGCGCGAGGGAACAGCGGCGAGGATATTTTCGAGTTCTCCGAGCGCTTGAGCGTCTTCCAGGGTGAGCGTGGCAATGGCGCCGCCACGCATGCGCGTCCCCGGCGCGCCCGGCCGAACGAAGAGGAGGTTTGGCCCCATTGATTCAAACCGGGCCATGACTTCAGCGCGGCTGCCCTCCCCGATGGCCAGCATAGCGACGACGGCCGAGACACCGATGACGACGCCAAGAAGCGTGAGCGCCGTGCGGAAGAGATTTGCCCGCAGCGAACGGAACGCCATCTTCACTGACTCCGCCACCTGGGCAATGGTCGAGGGGCTCTTGCGGGCGTAGCGGTATTGCGGCGCCTCTTCGGCGGCGGCCTGTTTGTTGCCGCTGTCGGAGATGATCTTGCCGTCGCGGATTTCGATGACGCGCTTGGCGCGGGCGGCGACTTTCTGGTCATGCGTAATCAGGATGATCGTGCGTCCAGAAGCGTGGAGTTCTTCGAGGAGGTTGAGAAGATCGTTGCTGGAGCCGGAATCGAGGGCACCGGTAGGTTCGTCAGCGAGGATGACTTCGGCGTCGTTGACGAGCGCGCGCGCGACGGCGACCCTCTGCTGCTGACCACCGGAGAGCTGACCGGGCTTGTGGTGAATGCGCTCACCAAGGCCGAGCTTGGCGAGGAGGCCGGCGGCTTTCTCGCGGCGCTCTCCGAGCGAGAGGCCCGCATAGACGGCCGGGATCTCGACATTCTCAGAGGCGCTGGCACTGGCCAGCAGATTGTAACGCTGAAAGATGAAACCGAACGTCTCCCGGCGCAACGCGGCGAGCCCATCGGGATCGAGGTCTGCAACATTCTGTCCCCGGATGGAATAGACACCGGTGGTCGGCCGGTCGAGACAGCCGAGCATGTTCATCAGCGTCGACTTGCCGGAGCCAGATTGACCGACGATAGCGACAAATTCGCCGCTCTCGATGGTCAGCGATACGCCGTCCAGGGCGCGGACTTCTGTGTCGCCGGACCCGTAATACCGGGTCACGTCTTTCAGTTCGATCAGGGGTCGGGTCATGGTGATACCTGCTGCCGGGCGCTTACATGCGCCCTGGAGGGGGACCCATCGGGCCGCGCGGGCCCTGCTGTCCCGTTGCGGCGGGGCGGGCAATCGACACTTCGCCGGTTACGACCGTCTGACCGGGATCGAGGCCAAACAGCACTTCTGCCTGCGTACGTGTTTTGAGACCGATCAGGACTGGCCGGGGACGCGGCGTGCCATCTGCTCCCATGACGAGAACGGTGGCCACTTCCGCATCAGGATACGCCTTGCGGGCCTCGGTGAAGGCTTTGCGGCGGCTATCATCCTGGGCGTCCGGGCCTGCAGAGGGCTCGCTGGCCTGCGCCTGCATGAGTCCGCCACCTGCGCGGCCCGGGCGACTTTCACCCCCAGCAGCAGCGGCGGTGTCGCGTCCGCGGTTGCCTTGTCCCTGGCCCTGCCCTTGTCCTTGCGACCGGTCACGGCGCTGCGGATTTGCCTGAAGGGCAGTCACAGGCACGAGCACAGCATCCTTGGCCGAACCTGTGATGAAGAACACCTGCGCCGTCATTTCCGGCTTCAGGAGATTATCGGGATTGGCGATGTCGAGCAGCGCCTTGTACAGAACCACATCATTGAGAACTTCCGGAGTCGGAAGGATCTGACGGACAGAGGTTTCCCAACGGCGCGTGGAGTCGCCTAGCGTGGAAAACCACACAGCCTGCTTCGGCTTTACGCGCAGCACGTCGGCTTCTGACACGTCGGTTTCGACCGTCATGATGGTGAGGTCTGCCAGTGTCAGGATTGTTGGCGCGGTCTGGTTCGCGTTGAGGGTCTGGCCTTCGACCGCTTCCAGAGACACGACTGTACCGGAAATCGGCGCATAGATATTGGTAAACTCGAGAGTTGCCTGCAGCGCGCGGAGCGATGAACTCTGACGGGTGATCTGCGCGTCAATGGCTTCAAGGCGGCCGACGGCCACGGCATATTCGGCCTGAGAAGCTTCGTAAGAGGCGCGGGCAATGGCGTCATTTTCAAACAGCATTTTGGCGCGGTCTGCATCGGCCTTGGCAAGACCCAGAGAAGCCTGCTGCTGTTTGCGGCTCGCCTGAAGCTCAAGCAGCTGGGCGCGGCTGCCTTCGACATTGGTTTCGGCGATGGTGGCATCAATCCGGGCCAGAAGCTGGCCCTGTTCGACAATATCACCGGCCTCGACGAGCAGCTCGGTCAGCTGACCCGAGACCTGCGCGCCAACCGCAACGGTGTCTTTGGGGGCGACCTTGCCGGCGGACGAAATCGACACTTCGATATCACCCCGCGTGACCTCCGCCGTCTGGTATTGCGGCGCTTTTTCGCCGCCCCAGATCGCCTGCCAGGCAAACCAGACAGCGATCACTGCAACAGCCGCAATGATGATCCAGGTCCAGCGCGTGTTCATCAGTTTGGTCTTGGTCATGGGTAACTCAGCTTCAAATGGTCTCTAAGAGGTTCAACGGGGCCCCGGCGGAATTCCGTCGCGAGCAACTGCCAGATGGATGCAGGTATCTCCCCCGATGATCCGGCATTAGCCGATTTCCACTGACAGATTGTTCTCGTCAGCGCGGAAATTGATGGCGCGATGACACACATTCCAGTCATTCCGGCCCCTGAAGAGGCAAGATGGCCAGTAAACGGCTGTCGGGATGAATGAGCCGCAACCGCCTCTTCAGCGGGGCGGCAAGCTCAGCAAGCTTACTTCGCCAGAGGCGGGACGGCGCCTCCTGCAGCCGCCGCAGCCTCGGCCGGTTCGCGCCGCTTCGACAGGAACGCGCCGATGACAAGCGGCACGAGGATGCCCGGAAGCCCCTCGTAAATGCTCTCATGCCAGCCGAGGCCGAAACGCCAGAAGAGCGCGATACCGACGCCAAGCACCAGCATCATGATCGCGACAGGCTCCGAC
>JBKBRT010000196.1:0-5550 GCA_046291585.1 Hyphomonas sp. | reverse complement strand
GTCAACATGCTTGGTCGAGAGGCCATGGTGCGGAAGGAGCGGATCATACCGTTCGGGCGAGACCAATGACGTCGCTTCCTGCCATGCCGGGCGAGGATGCGATGTCGTTGGAATCGAAAACCTGCCCGGCTCGGAGACGCCCCTCGTGGAAGCCCTATTCACATCGACTGCCGTCGTGGCCCTGGCCGAGATCGGCGACAAGACGCAATTGCTGGCAATTGTTCTGGCCACCCGCTTCAAGCGTCCCATGCCCATCATCTTGGGTATTCTGGTGGCGACGCTGGCGAACCATTTCCTGGCAGCCCTGGTGGGCGCACAAGCAGCTTCTTTTCTGGAAGGCGACTGGTTCCGGTATCTGATCGCCGCCTCGTTCATTGCCATGGCCGCCTGGACGCTGATCCCCGACAAGCTGGATGAAGTAGAGGACAAACCAGCCCGTTTCGGGGCCTTCGTAACGACCGTGATCGCTTTCTTTCTTGTTGAGATGGGGGACAAGACTCAGCTCGCCACTGTCGCGCTCGGCGCCCGGTTCAATGACCTCATCATGGTGACGCTGGGCACGACGCTCGGCATGATGATCGCAAATGTGCCAGCGGTGCTTCTGGGTCAGGAACTGATACGGCGTGTGCCTCTCAAGGTTGTGCGGATTGTTGCCGCGCTGCTATTCCTTGTCATCGGCCTCTGGCTGGCAGCTCAAACCGCTGGATTGATCTGAGTATTTGCCATCTGACGGGCTGGACAGGGGTGCAGAAGCACCCCACGTCCAGCTTCCCGCCCCTTCGCTGTTCCTGGAGAGACCTTAAATGCCCATTGCCAGACGTAAAAAGGCAAGCAGCGTGGCCGTCGTCACGGAACGGGTGCAGGAGGCGGCGGGCGTGCTCAAGGCGATGGCGAGCGAAACGCGGCTGAAGATCATGTGCGCCCTCAGCGAAGGCGAGCAGCCGGTCAACCAGCTGGCGGATATGACGGGCCAGTCGCAATCGGCGGTTTCCCAGCACCTCTCCAAACTGCGCGCCGCAGGCCTGGTTGAAAGCCGGCGCGATGCTCAGACGATCTATTACCGCTGCCGGCCCGGTATCGCTCAGGCGATCATCGATACGCTCTGCGACTATTACGGCGCAAAATAGCAACAGGCCGGGCAACCCCCGACCTGTCTCATCTGTTTATCGAAAGCCAAGAGGCGTCAGTGGCTGTTGGCAAGCACGGCGCTGGATGCTGACACCGTGAGCGCAGACAGGTCAGCATCGAGGCTCGCCTTCGGACCTGCGTCAGGATAGGCTTTGGCCAGTTCGACGAACGCCTCATTCAGCGCGCTGGCGCCTGCGGGGTTGGCTTGAGCGATTTCGGCTTCCCGCTCCTGAAACAATGCAATGCCGGCTTTGTAGAAGCCATAGCCATCGAGATAAGGCTCATATGTGCCCGCTTCCCGAGCGATGCGATACATCACAGCGGCGCGGTCTGCCTGATCTGCGGCGATGGCTGCGCGAATGGAAACCGGACTGCGGTTCGATTTAGGTGCCTTGGTCGCCGCCGCGCGGAGGGCGGCAATGATGGCGTCAGTGCGCGCGCTGATCTGCTCCGTGCTTTCGCCAGACATGGCAGCCTGAGACGCTTCCAGAAACAGATTATCAAACAGCGCCACACCCCGGGTGTTGAACAGGTCTTCCAGCTCGATCAGCACTTCGCTCACCGGATGAGCAAACATCTCGGCTGCCGCGTCGACTTCGCCGAGCGCATAGGCGTCACGCGCTGCGATGACGTGGGCTTCGGTGACCGCCAGCGCCGCCCCATAGATCACCGGATCGGTTGCTGCCTGGTCGAGCGAGATGCCCCCCTCGCCCTCGCCGCCCGCTGCGACGGCCTCAACGCCGTCTTCAAAGGATACTGCGGCTGGCGCAGCGTTTGTCTGCTCCGCTGCCAGCTCGGGCGCATCCGCCGCAGGGGCATCGGCCTTTCCGCAGGCGCCAAGTCCGGTAGAGATCATCGCCAGGCCAAGGCCAAGTCCGGTCCAGGCTCTGTATGACTTGCTCATTTGTGCACTCCGAATATGCTGTTTGTGATTGAGAATGAGTTGCAGTTAAAGCAAATACGGCCGGGCTGCAAGGCCATGGGCGAAGAAGGTCACACATGATTGTCATTGAGGATGTTCTCAGCCAGGACGTGCTGTCAGAGGTGTCGTTGGCGCTCAGAGAACTGCGCTGGGTGGACGGGCGTCAGACCGCCGGCGCGGCGGCTCGCAGGGTGAAACGCAACCAACAGGCCGATCTTTCCAGCCGAACCGGATCGAAAGTTCGTGACGTTCTTCTGGAAGCCGTGACGCGCCACCCTGTTGTGGAAGCGTATGCGCGCCCCCTCAAGTTTGCGCCGCCCCTGATCAGCTGCACCGGTGAGGGCGACACATATGGCCTCCACATAGACAATCCCGTCATGGGAAAGGGAGACGCGCGGTTGCGGACGGATCTTTCCTTCACCTTGTTTCTGTCTCCGCCCGAAAGCTATGAAGGGGGGGAGTTGGAAATCGAAACCGTATTCAAGACAGAAACGGTTAAACTGCCCGCCGGCAGCATGGTTATATATCCGTCTACGGAGTTACACCGCGTCGCCCCGGTTACATCCGGAGAACGTTTCGTTTTCGTCAGCTGGATACAGAGCGCCATCAGAGACCCCGCCCAACGGGCCATTCTGTTTGACATCACCAATCTCAAAGCCGGGCTTGCGCGCAGTTTCCCGCCCGGCGCACCTGAGCTTCTGAGCCTGGCAAAAACAGAATCCAACCTCATCCGACTATGGGCAGATATATGAGCCCAATTCTCGCTCGATTTGTAACCGCGACCGGCGCCAACCAAATTCAAGGGTGACCTCGCCCCTTCAAGCCCCCATATGGTTGTCTCGACATACGTTCCACGCCGCCAGCCTGGCGCTATCTACTATCTTCAGATCAGGGAGAAGATCTTATGTACAGAACCCTAGCCATCGCTGCTGCCGCCATGGGCGCAGTTGCCTGCACCAGCATGAATTCCACTGCCCTCGCCAGCGAACCGGCTGCGCCTGCCCAGGCGGCCGTCGCTGCCACCACCTACACGCTTCCCGATCTGCCTTACGCCTATGATGCGCTGGAGGGCGCGATTGATGCAAAGACGATGGAAATCCATCATGGCAAGCATCACGCGGGGTATGTGAACAATCTGAATGCGGCGCTCGCTGAAGATCCGGCGCTTGCCGCAAAATCACTTGAAGAACTGATGGCAAGCGTTTCAACGCTTTCCACAGCCGTCCGGAACAATGGCGGCGGACATTACAATCATACCCTTTTCTGGACGCTGATGGCGCCGGCCGGTGAAGGCGGCGCCCCATCGGCAGAGCTTCTGGCAGATATTGATGCAAGCTTCGGATCACTCGACGCTTTCAAAACCGCCTTCAATAAAGCCGCCACAGGCCAGTTCGGCTCTGGATGGGCCTGGCTGGTTATGACGGAAGATGGGCTGAAGATCAGCTCCACTCCCAATCAAGACAATCCGCTTATGGATGTGGCAGACGTCCAGGGCGAGCCTGTTCTGGCGGTCGATGTCTGGGAACATGCCTATTATCTGAGCTACCAGAACCGCCGGGCAGATTACCTGACCACCTGGTGGGATGTTGTGAACTGGAACGAAGTGAACCGTCTGTACGCCGCAGCGAAGTAAACGGCTGAAGGCTGTCCGGGAAAGTCAAATGGCTTTTCCGGACCCAATCTTCTGATGGGCAAGGCAAATTGGCTTGCTATAACCCTCGGCAAGATGACGCCGGAACAAATCAAGCAGCTTAGATTTGCGCTATCCCAACCGCGCTATGCGGACTGGCCGGCGCAGCCCATTGTGCCAGGAAACTGGCGCGATTTGGACGGAGACCTGGCGATCAATACCGTCGTCGCCATCTGCGAATGGCTGGAAGACGAACGCGACATTCGCAACCTGTCCGTTGACTGGAGCATTGATCGGGCACGGGTTCGCCCGCTCACCTGCTATGAGGATACCATGCTGGTCGAGCTTGGCGGACATGCCGGGTTTGGACGTCCGGGGCTGATGAACATTATCGTGCATGAGGACGGAATGGCGCTTCTCGACGGGACGTCGACAGTGATCCACGATCTGAACCTTGAGTTTCCGCCCCTTCTGGACACGGCCGATCAGCGACGGGAATACCTGCACCTCTTCATGAATTGGGTGCACGCGGACAACGGACGATTCCAGCCTGTTGCAACGCAAGCCGACCTCCAGCGGCGCCTGTTTACTGGGGGCGATACGTCCTTCGAGACCATAACGCTGTCAGCATTTGAGGAAACCGTCCCACCGGAAGGATCCGATGCGCTTGCGCATTACACAGGCACCGTTCTTTATGGGACAAGCCTGTTTCAGGGCGTTATGGCAGTTTATCGGGGCGGGATTGTTGAAATGATCGACGACGTTGAGTTGATGTCAGGGTTGCCGGTTCGTGAGGAAAGCCTCGTCGGGCCAATGATCATCAACCGGATCTGATGCAGCGGGGATAACATGCTCGACCTGGTCCCTATCCAATCAAAACTCGAATTGCCAACCGATGTCGGCGGCACAGGCCTGCTGGTTGGCTGGTCGATGGAGTTGGAGCACAAGCGCACACCCATAGGATTTTCCTTCGGGGATCCAGACTGCACACCGGCAACCGGGTATATCGACCCGATCCTCATGGAGCTTGAAGGACACCTCATGACCATCGCGCCGACAGGCGCTGGCAAGGGCGTTGGCTGTATTATCCCGGCTCTCCTGCGTTTTGACGGCCCCCTGATCGTGATCGATCCAAAGGGCGAAAACGCGCTGATTACGGCACGACGCCGCAGAGAACTCGGCCACACGGTCGCGATCATAGATCCCATTGGCGTGACGGGTTTGCCATCGACGCCGCTGAACCCGCTGGACCTTCTGGATCCCGCCAGCCCTACCCTCGTCGATGATGCGATGGCGATCATTGCCACGATGAGTGACAATCGCATGAGCCGGAATACCAGCGACGGGGATTACTGGTCCGAGCGGGGGGCGACCTTTGTCCTCGGGGTTATCCTGCACGTTGTTTCCGACCTGCCACCGGCGCGCCGTCATCTGGGGACCGTCCGAGAACTCGTGGCACAGGCCATGGGAGAAGCGGGCATCTATTCCCAAATGGCAGAGAACCCGTCTTCGGCCCTCTCCAGCGCAGCGACTGTGCTGGGCGCGCTGGAGCGTTCACGCAATTCCGAAGCGGTCCGGATCGGACAGATGCTGCGCCTGGGTGCAGTGTCGACGCTTGGCGGTATCCTCTCTTTTGCTCAATCCATTGTGGAGGTGGCGCGGGGCGACGCCATTACCAGAAGCCTCTCGTCTACGGGGTTTGACCTTGATGCGGTGACGCGCGGCGACCCGCTTTCCATCTATCTGGTCCTGCCGCCGCACATGCTCGACAGTCATGGCAAACTGCTGCGCCTGTGGGTGCATACGCTGATGACCCTCATTACACGGCGGAATGCGCGGCCAGCGAAATCGACCCTGTTCCTTCTGGACG
>JBKBRT010000195.1:0-5558 GCA_046291585.1 Hyphomonas sp. | reverse complement strand
TCCGCCAGGCAAAATCTGCGCGCCCGAGCGTCAGGCCCATCTCGCGCAGGGTCTGAACGCTGAGGGTTTCCTGATCGAAGCCGATCAGAGCATGCCCGGTGATCTCTTCAAGGCTCCGGGGCGTGCCGTACTTGTCCAGATAGTCCCGCCGGGCAAAGAGGCCGAGCATCACATCACCCACCTTCCTGGCCAGCAGGGCGCCCTGCTGGGGCCGTACCATGCGCAGGGCGATGTCCGCGTCGCGGCGCAGCAGGTCGCTCGACTGGTTGGTGGGCACGATTTCAAAGGTGAGGCCGGGAAGGGCCTCGCGCAGGGGCTTGAGCATGTCGGGCAGCAGCTCAACGCCGACCACCTCGCTGGCGGAGATGCGCACCGCGCCGGTCATCTCCCCGGTCGTGCCCGAGGCCGCCCGCGCCATGGCGGCGGCCGAGGCGCCGATGGTGCGCGCATAGGGCTCGATCATCCGCGCCTTGTCCGTCGGGATCAGGCCGCGCGGAGAGCGGGTGAACAGCGGCCCGCCGAGGGAGGCTTCCAGCTGGTCGATATGGCGGGAGAGCGTCGGCTGGGTCAGCGCCAGCACACGCGCGGCCCGCGACAGGCTGCCCTCCTCCAGCACGGCAAGGAAAGAGCGGATGTGGTCCCAGGAGGCGGATTCACCATTCATGTATTTTTCTATATCTGATCCACTTATTATCGCAATTATGTTTATCTCTTTCTTCCGCCATCTTTGTCTCACCCCAGAACAAAGGAGACGGGCCCATGGAAAACGGAAAACTGGCACTGATACTCGGTGTGACAGGCGGGGCGGGATACGAAATCGCGAAGGCCCTGATCCGGCGCGGCTGGCGGGTACGCGCCCTTGCCCGGACGCCGAACCCGGCGCGTCTGCCGGAAGCTGAATGGGTGGCGGGCGACGCGATGAACGCCAGGGATGTGGCCACCGCCGCCATCGGCGCCAGCGTCATCGTGCACGGGGTAAACCCGCCCGGATATAAAGACTGGCCAAAGCTCGTCCTGCCGATGCTGGACAATACGATTGCCGCCGCGAAGATTTCCGGCGCGCGCGTCTTCCTTCCGGGCACGATCTATAATTATGGGAGGGATGCTTTTCCCCTGCTGACCGAAGATACCCCCCAGCAACCCCACACCCGCAAGGGCACCATCCGTGTAGAGATGGAACGGCGGCTGGAAGCAGCGGCCGCGTCAGACGGCGTGCGCTCCCTGATCCTGCGGGCGGGCGATTTCTTCGGGGCGGCAGCCGGCAATTCCTGGTTTTCGCAAGGCATGGTGACGCCCGGCCAGCCGGTAACGAAGATCACCTATCCAGGCCGCGCAGAGGCCGGCCATGCCTGGGCCTACCTGCCGGACTTTGGCGAGACCGCCGCCGCCCTACTGGACCGCGAAGCAGAGCTTGCCCCCTTCGAGCGGTTTCACTTTCGCGGCCATTACTTTGCGCGCGGCGTCGAGATGGCCGAGGCAATCCACGCGACCAATAGCGGGGCCGGAAAGATCAGCTTCCTGCCCTGGCCGGCGCTCGTCCTGCTCTCGCCATTTGTGCGGATGTTCCGCGAACTCGCCGAGATGCGTTACCTATGGCAGGAGGCGATAGAACTCGACAATCAAAAGCTCATCTCATTCCTCGGCCATGAGCCGCATACGGATCTTCGCGACGCGCTGAGCTGGACACTGGCAGCAATGGGCTGTTTTCCGGCAGCGCCAGAGGATACAGCCCCTCAAGCCCGCACTCAGGCCCCCGGCGCGCGACCCTGGCCGGCGTGAAGGGCGCAGATCAGGGTGAAGAGGCGCCGGGCGGTGTGGAAGTCGATGTCGATCTTGCCTTCCAGGCGCTCTTTGAGCAGCTCGGAGCCTTCATTGTGGATGCCGCGCCGGGCCATGTCGATGGCTTCGATCTGGTGGGGCGTGCTCATCCGGATGGCTTCATAATAGCTGTCGCAGATGGTGAAATAGTCCCGGATCACGCCGCGAAACGGCGCCATCGACAGGATGAAGGTGTGCACCTCTTCGCCCGGCTCTGTGCGGATGGCAAAGACGAGGCGTCGCTCATGCTGGCTGAGGGCGAGGATGTAGGGGCCCCGGTCCTCGCCGATCACGCCGAAGGTGTTCTCCTCGATCAGGTCGAAGATGGCGACGCGGCGCTCATGCTCGGCGTCCGGGCCGGAGGCACCGAGCGTTTCCTCGTCGATATGTACGGCGACGAGCCGGTTGACACCCATGGGATCAGCCGCCCTGATTGGTTCGTATGGAGACGGACCGGCCATGCGCCGGCAGGCGCTCGGCTTCGGCCAGGCGCAGGGCAGCGGGCGCCAGCGCGGCAAGGCCTTTCGGGCTCGCGCGCTGGATGCTCATCCGCTTGAGGAAATCATACAGTCCGAGCCCGGATGAAAACCGCGCCGAGCGGCTGGTCGGCAGGACGTGGTTTGACCCCGTCACATAATCGCCGAGCGCCTCGGGCGTATGGTGGCCGAGGAACACCGCGCCCGCATGCCGGATCATCGGCAGCATGCCATCAGGATCTGCGATGCAGAGCTCGACATGTTCGGCGGCGATGATGTTGGCGGCGCGGGCGGCGGTGGCCAGATCCGGCGCGGTGATGATGGCGCCATGGGCGACCCAGGATTCGCGGGCGCGCGCGCCGGTCGCCAGCAATTTCAACTGGTTATCCACAGCCTTTTCAACAGCTTCCCCAAGCGCAGGGTCTAGCGTGATCAGGATCGACTGGCTGGAGGGATCATGCTCGGCCTGGCTCAGCAGGTCGGCGGCCACCCAGTCCGGATTGGCGGTGGCGTCAGCGATCACGAGGATTTCAGACGGGCCCGCGATGGTGTCGATGCCAACGCGGCCAAACACCTGGCGCTTGGCCTCGGCGACGAACGCGTTGCCCGGGCCAACAATCTTATCCACAGCCACAATCGGCCCGGCGCCATAGGCCAGCGCGGCAACCGCCTGCGCCCCGCCGATGGGGAAAAACTCGGTCGCGCCCGCCTTGCGCGCGGCATAGGCAACCGCCGGAGCGAGCTCCCCATCCGGCGCCGGGGCCACCATCACGATGCGCTCAACGCCGGCAATCCGCGCAGGCACGATATTCATCAGCACCGAGGACGGGTAGCTTGCCCGCCCGCCCGGCACATACACGCCGACCGAATCGAGCGCCGTCCACCGCCAGCCGAGCTCAACCCCGGCTTCATCGGTGAACCGGTGGTCTGCCGGGCGCTGGGCCATGTGGTAGGCGGCGATGCGGTCATGCGCAAAATCAATCGCGTCGCGCAGATCCTGCGGGCATTGGGCGGCGATGAGGTCGAGATCGACATTGTCTGACTGGAGCGTCGACGGGTCGAGTTGGACCCGGTCGAATTTGGCGGTGTAGTCGGCAACCGACACCCCGCCCCGCTGGCGGACATCGGCAATGATGGCCGCCACGATGCCGGCCACGTCCTCACCCTGCCCACGGTCCTCGTCGAGGAACCGGCGTAAGGCCTCCTCGAAACCGGGCTCAGATGCGTTCAGGCGGCGGGCCATGCGGGCACTTTCCAAGGCTTTTTTTCCAGCCCCGCTACATGGACCGTGCGGCCTGTGCTGGCAAGACGGCGAAGTGGTCACGACTGCACGCCTGGACGAGGCCTCTCGACGGCCGCGCACTCTCAGGCCGTGTGCCGGGGCACCTGCTGCGCCGTCGCATCCGTAGGAAGATGTGGCACCGCGACAAAATTGCGATTGATTTGCACACGCATTCGCGTTTAGCAGCGGGGATCAAGATAATGGGGCTCCTCAAAAGCCCTCAGAACCAGAGGAAACCAGACCGTGCAATTTTCCGGTGAACCCCGCCCACTCAGCCACAAACTGCGCCGCGCAGCCCTGCTGACAGGCGCCGCGCTGGTTGCCTTTGGCCTGCCCACGCTGGCCGAAGCGCCCGAGGAGAGTGAAGCTGACCGGGCGGTGCGCGTACTTGATGCGGTGACCGTGATCGGAAACATCGAAGACCCGCAATCGACCTATGGCTCTGCCTACACGCTGACCGAGCGTGAACTGCAGAAGTTTGAATCCAGCAACGTCAATTCCGTGCTGCGCGCCGTTCCGGGCGTCTATGTGCGGGATGAAGATGGCCTGGGCACCTTCCCGCGCATCGGCATCCGCGCCTCCTCCTCCGGGCGCAGCGACCGGGTTCTGGTCCTCGAAGACGGCGTGCCCGCCGCAATGGCGCCCTATGCCAACACCTCGGCTTACTTCTTCCCGAACATCTCGCGGATGCGCAGCGTCGAAGTGCTCAAAGGCCCCGAAACCCTGCTTTACGGGCCGCAGAACGTCACCGGCGTTGTGAACCTGCTGGCCACCGCCGTTCCCGATGACCGCCATGGCTTTGTGCGCGCCGAGTTTGGCGAGGACAACACCGCCCGCCTGCACGCCTGGTATGGCGACACGGTGGGCCCGTTCGGCTTCCTGGTGGAGACGTTCCAGAGCTCGACCGATGGCTTCCAGAAGATTGACCGTTCGGCCCGGTCGGCCGGCAACGAGATCGAGGAATACATCCTGCGCCTGCAATGGGAGGGGGAGCGTCAGCGCCTTGAATTCAAGGGTCAGTATGCCGATGAGACGCACGACGTTTCTTACCTGGGCCTGACGGACGCAGACTTCAAAGCCGATCCCGACCGCCGCTATGGCCTCTCGGCCCTTGAGCAGATGAACCGGGGCCGCACCGGCTTCAGCCTGCACCATGAGTTTGATCTGTCGGATGCCTGGGTGCTCAAGACATCGGCCTACTGGACCGACACCGAACGCCACTATCGCCGCCTGAACCAGATCAACGGCGTCAATATCGGCAGCGTCACGGGCACGATCAGCAATGGCGGGGCAAATGCCGCGCTGTTGCAAGGCATCCTCGATGGCACCGCCGACACCACCCATCCCAATGGCGTGCGCTATGGCAACAACTTCCAGGAATTCACCTCGCAGGGCATCCAGACCCAGCTTGAAGGCGAATTCCAGACGGGCGCCTTCAGCCACAATCTCACCTTCGGCGTGCGCCGGCATGAGGACGAAACCCGCAACGTCGCGGCGGCCGGCAACGAGATCTACCAGCAGGTCAATGGCAGCCTGGTGTTCCAGGGCCTAACCGGCCCCAACCGGAACAAGGGCGAAGCCGAAGCCTGGTCTGTCTGGCTCGGCGACCGCATCTCCTATGGCAATTGGAGCTTCCTGCCGGTCATCCGCTATGAAGACATCAAGACCGTTGGCAACGTCCTCAATCCTGCCCCGCGCAACAGCCTGACGAAAACCTCCGTAGGCCTCGGCGTGAACTATGCCGTGGACGCAAACTGGACCGTTCTGGCGGGCGTCTATGAGGGCTTCGCCCCGCCCGGATCAAGCGCCACCGAAGGCTCCAAAGGCGAGGAAAGCCTCAACTGGGAAGCCGGCGTGCGCTATCGCAGCGGCTCGGTCGGTGTCGACGCGATTGCCTTCCTCAGCGACTATGACAACGCCCTGCGCCTCTGCCTCGTGGCCAATCCCTGCCCCGGCGGTATCGTGGACGGATCAACGCTGCA
>JBKBRT010000296.1:0-1488 GCA_046291585.1 Hyphomonas sp. | reverse complement strand
TCAGGAAGCGGCGGCTTATATAGCTGCCGTTTTCCTCGTCAACCCTTTTTATCCGTCTTTCTCAGTTTTCTGCCCGGAGGCGGAAGCTGGTTTTAAGAGCGAACAGAACTCCTAAGCCGATTGTCTCGGCCCACTTGTTCGGGCGTTCAGAGGAACCGCACATATAGCCGCTGTTTGGTGTGAAGGGCAAGCCCTTTTCTTCCGTTCGGCGACCGCTGGGCGGTCTTCGCTGGCCCAGACGTGTTGTCCGGTTCAGCGAAGGCCGCGATGTATCGGGGTCATCGGATAACCGCAACCCTTTAATCCACGAAATCCACAGTTTGACTGCAGTTTGTGGAAAGCTTTCAGAATTGTGAGGAGAGGTAAGACTTCATCGCTTCGGCCTCTGCCTCGGTCTCGGCGATCTTCCATTTCACCAGATCGCCAATGGAAACAAAGCCGGTCAGCCGGTTGTTGCGCACCACCGGAAGATGGCGAATGCGCCTGTCGGTCATCAGTTGCAAAGCCTCATCGACAGAGGCCTCGGCGCTGATCGTGATCACAGCCCGCGTCATGGCGCTGGCAACACTCATATCCACCACGCCCGCGCCCTGCCGGGCGAACTGGCGCACGATATCGCGTTCCGACAGCACACCGATAATCTCTCCGTCAGCGTCCAGGGTGACGACAGCGCCAATGCGGCGTTCATCGAGAAGTCTGGCCGCTTCGCGGAGCGTATTGTCCGCGAGCAGCGTGATGACCTCTCGGCCTTTGTCGTTGAGAATCTGTTCAATGATCATCTGGTCCTCCATCCGGCGGTGGCCTCCTGGCCATCTCATCCTCCGTGAGGGTATCATAGCGCAGCGGAGGACGCGATCCCCGTGAATACTGGGTTAAATGCCCGGTTTGGGCTCAGATATCGAGCTTGCGCACAGCGTCCCAGATCAGTGCCCGCGCGATCAGCGCGCCCGCAAGATAGCCGCCGACATGCACTTCCCAGGCAATAGACGCGCCCAGCAGACCCGGCCCGATGAAGGCGAAGATCATATTGGCGATGATGAATATGACGGTAACCGTCAGAAAATTTCGCGCGCGCAGCCGCGCCGCAGCCCCGTCCCGCATCAGGAAATAGGCGCCCATCAGACCGCTGAGACCACCCGACGCGCCCACCGCAATGCCCCCGCTCGGATTGTTCAGCAGGAGGTAAACCAGTCCGCCCGCGGCCTGTGACGCAAAGATCAGCACAAAGAGGGTTACGATCACCTCAACGCCATATCTGCCGTTCAGAACGGTCAGTATCTCGAGCACCGGCTTGCCGATGGCGATGAGGAAAACCGCATTGAGAATAACGTGGAACCAGTCCCCGTGCAGCAGCCCGCTGAGGAAGAACGGGGCCATCGCGGCGCCGGTTCCCGGATAGGCGGGCACCCCGCTGGGTGTCATCCCCTGGCCCTCGGTCCACCCCCAGAATCGCTCGGGGAACAGCGCGCCATGGTACAGCGCCTCGAT
>JBKBRT010000194.1:0-5624 GCA_046291585.1 Hyphomonas sp. | reverse complement strand
AAGGGTTGATTGTCCTTAAATGACCTGAACTGGCCCGGAGGGAACCCCCTTCCGAGCCATTCGCGTTTCAGGGCTCGACGATTTCAAACCGCTGAGAGCGCGGGTTACGCCAGTGAAGTTCGCCATGCTTGATGGCAAACCAGGCGCCGTGTATCTCCAGCGTGCCCGCCTCGACCTTTTCCCGAACGAAGGGGAACGTCATCAGGTTTTCGATCGACGTTTCGATCCCTTCCAGTTCCAGCGCAAATTGCGGGTTGAGCGGCTTGCTTTCCAGAACGCGCTCACGGGCCGCATCGAGCAGCTTGACCCAGGGCGCAACAAACTCACCGATCAGGGGGCTGTCATTCTTGGTGAGCGAGGCCGAGACGCCGCCGCATCCGCCATGGCCCATGACGACGATGATCTTCACCTTCAGGATGTTCACCGCAAATTCGAGCGCGGCTGACACCCCATGCAGCCCGCCATTGGGCTGGTAGGGCGGCACGAGATTGGCCACGTTGCGCACGACGAACATCTGGCCGGGCGCCGCATTGAAAATATCGGAAGGCTCGGCGCGGCTGTCGGCGCAGCCGATCAGCATAATGTCGGGGTCCTGCCCCTGGCTCAGCCGCTGATAAAGCTCCACCTGCTCCGCATAGGCGCCGGACCGGAAGCGCCGGTAGCCGGTGATCATGTCATCGACAGTGTTCATTCCAGTTCTCCAAGCTTTCGGAGGGGCGGATTACGCAAAAATTGCTGGGGTGCAAGCAAATTTGAAACGAATTCTCCCTAACACGGTACGGTCAGTCTCGCCTGAGAGCCGAATCCGGTCTATCAAGGGGAGCTGCGCGATGGAGACGCCCCACATGACAACGCCGACTGAAACCCCTGGCACGCCCTCGCGGTCCCGCAAGGGGCCGACGCGCAGTGAGGCGTCCAAAGCGGCAATCCTTGACGCGGCCCGCGACGAGATGGCCGAAAATGGCTGGCGGGCCTTCAGTGTCGATTCCGTAGCCAAACGGGCAAGCGCGTCCAAGCAGACGATCTATCGCTGGTGGCCATCCATCGGCGCGATGTGTGTCGATGCTGCCCTGGCGCTGATCCCCGATGCGCCTGAGGGCGGCCGGGACCCGCAGGAACGCATCACCGCGCTGATCATCCCGCTGGAAGCGGCCGCCCGCACCGGGCATGGCCATGCGGTGCTGCGTGTGGCGCTGTTGGCAGCGGCCGATGACAAGGAAGCTGGCGAAGTCTGGCGCGCCTGGGTGGGCCGCGACATCCGCCAGCCGCTGCGCATGCTGCTGGCCGAACTGGCGGCGCGCCGTGTGATCCGCCGGGATTTTGAGCTGGATGATGTGCTCGAGCAGCTGCTGGGACCGATCTTCCATCGGCTGACCATCTCGCGCGCGCCGGTCAAGGAAGGCTTCTGCGCAGAGCAGGCGACGGCTTTCCTGCGGACCTACGCCGCGTTCTGAACTTTAAAAGCTGGCCGGTGACGCTGCCGCACGGAAACTATTTCGCGCGGCGCCAGATCATCAGCGGGTCGAACGCGCCGGTATCGGCAGCTTTCTGGAGCGCCGCCATCTGTTCCGACACCGGGTTGGGTGCGTTGGCCCCCCGCGCGGGCTGATAAAGCGCCTCGTCGAGACGGCAGACCTGTTCAAACAGGGCCTCGGCCCGGCCGACCAGTTCCAGAAAGCGCGGCGGCAGGCCCCTGCCCTCCTGCATCGCGGGATCCAGGGCCGGTTCGTCCCGGCGGATACGGTATTTGCGAGACCCGGCGTCTTCGCGGCGCATGTCCCCATCCCGGACGGCTTTCTGCATGACGAGCCAGGAGGCTGCCTGCATCAGGCGCGTCGTCAGCTCCATGCTCCAGGCCGCGTAAGTGAGGCTGGCTTCGCGGGGGAGTGTTTTGGACTGTTCCCGGCCCGGGCCATCCAGATAGGCGGCGGTTTCCTCAACCAGCGCCATGCCGCGCGTGAACACGGTGTCGAACAGCTTGCCACCGGTGAACGGTTCCAGCGACTGCGGGGAAACCAAATCGCGTTCTGCCATCACATTCATCCCCAAATTATCGCGGCATATCTCGACGGGATTACCCCGCAAGCCGTTTCCCGCCGCTTAACTGTTACCACCAAACAAGGCGTCTGCGGCGCGTTTCTGCGCTTTCTTTTTTTCGATCTCGGTTTCGCAGGCGCCGATTTCGGCTTTCAGCCGCGCGATGCGTGCCTCCAGCTCATCCACCGACATCTGATCCAGGTCTTGAGCCTTGCGGACAAGGACTGGCTCTTCCTCATTGAGTGCCATGGGCGTGTCTCCGTCTCATTGGTTTCATCAAAGCAGAAAGCCGGGTTAGAAGCGACTCTCAAGACCCCGAAGTGCCGCGCAAGGAACCTTCCCGATGACCGCAACGCTGACCGCCGCCCATGCCGAAACCGGCAAGCCCCTGACCCTCATTCAACGGCCCCGGCCGGCGCCCGGCCAGGGCGAGATCCTGATCGAAGTGGCCGCGGCCGGGCTCAACCGGGCTGATCTTGCCCAGCGCGCGGGCCGCTACCCGCCCCCGCCCGGCGCATCGGACATTCTGGGCCTGGAAGTTTCCGGCACGGTGGTGGGCGTAGGGCCAGGCGCGGCGCGCTTCAAGGAAGGCGACCGGGTTTGCGCCCTGCTGGCGGGCGGGGGCTATGCCAGCCATGTGGTGGTGGATCAAGGATCCGTCCTGCCCGTGCCCGATGGGCTCGACCTCGTCACGGCGGCCTGTTTCCCAGAAGCGCTGATGACGGCCTGGGCAAATGTCTTTGACCGGGCGGGGCTGAAGCCGGGCGAAACCTTCCTCTGCCATGGCGCCACCAGCGGCATCGGCGTGATGGCGATCCAGATGGCTAAAGTCCACGGCGCGTCGAAAATCTTCGGCACCGCAGGCTCTGAGGAAAAATGCGCCCTGGCGCGGGATCTGGGCACTGACATTGCGATCAATTACCGCGAGCAGGATTTCGAGCAGATCGTGAAGGACGCCGGCGGGGCAGATGTGACGCTGGATATGGTCGGCGGGGAGTACATTCAGAAGAATATCGGCGCTGCCAAAGCCGATGGACGCATCATCAACATCGCCTATCAGAACGGTATGGTCGCGTCGGTGAATTTCGGCCTCGTGCTGATGAAGCGCCTGTCACTGATGGCAACGACGTTGCGGGCCCGGCCGCTGCCGGAAAAATCCCGCATCCGGGCCGCTGTGGAGCAGGATTTCTGGCCGCATGTGGCCAGCGGGAAGATCCGCGCCGTGATGGAAACCACCTATCCTCTGGCGGAAGCCGAAACCGCCCTCGCGCATATGGAAAAGGGCGGGCATTCGGGTAAAATCCTGCTCACATTATAGGATGCTTCCCATGCGGCTGCATTTGGCCTATATGACTTTTCAAGGTTCACAGTTTGCCTGAAACCTCATCCGCCCGGCACTCGCGTGCCGGGCGGATGCATTTCAGGCCCCCAGTTTGGAAAGATACAGGAGACTTCCATGGCCGATGTCCTGATGCCCCGCGCCACCGCCGTCTGGCTCCTCGACAACACGACGCTGACCTTCGCACAGATCGCGAAGTTCTGCGGCCTTCACCATCTCGAGGTGAAGGGAATTGCCGATGGCGACGTTGCCGAGAACATGCGCGGCGTTGATCCGATTGCCGGGGGCATGCTCTCGCGCGAAGAAATTGCCCTGGGTGAAGAAGACCCCGACCATGAGCTGCAGCTGGCGAAATCCAAGATCGCGCATATTCCCCAGCCCAAGCGCAAGGGCAGCCGGTACACGCCGGTCATCCGCCGTCAGGACAAGCCTGACGCGGTTGCCTGGTTCATCCGCAATCACCCTGAGGTGACGGACGCGCAGATCATCAAGCTGATCGGCACGACCAAATCGACGATCAACAATGTGCGCGACAAGTCTCACTGGAATGCACAGAACATCCGCCCGGTTGACCCGGTGACGCTTGGCCTCTGCAGCCAGATCGAGCTGGATGAAGTGATTTCCAAAGCCTCCGATCGCCGCCGCAAGATGGACGCCGAACGCGCCGCGCGCGGCGAAGGCCCGGGCCTCGCCCCCGCCAAGGACACCGCTGACGCGTATGAAGTTGAGGAAGAGGATGTCCGCAAGAAGGACATCTCTGCCGCAGACGTGTTCCGCGACTTCGACTAGGCCTTGGCCCTGTCGGCAGACAATCAAAGCCGGGTCTTTCGAGGCCCGGCTTTTTTAATCCCTGCGTCTCAGGAAAACATAGAAGGCACCGCTGCCGCCGTGTTTGGGGTGGGATTCGGCGTAGCCTGAGACAAACGCGCGCGCCTCTGGCGATTCCAGCCAGATCAGAAAATTGCGGCGCAGCACCCCCTGCCCTTCCCGGCCCTTGCCGGTGATGACCAGCACGCAGCGCGCCCCGTCTGTCTGCTGCGCCATCAGGAAGGCGGGAAGCGCGCGGGCCGCGCTCAGCTGGGTGTGGCCATGCAGATCAAACGTTGCAGCGATATCGAGCTTGCCACGCCGGACGCGCTTCTCGCCGGCGCGGTTGGCGGGCGGAACGGGGGTTTTGGGCGCTTGCGGCTCAGACGCCGGAAGGGTCGGGGCAGGCTTCCGCATGGGCTTTGGCGCGCGCAACTCCGCCTCGCCCGCTTCAAGCGCCGCCTGGAAATCCGGCAGGGAGGCTTCCTGCGGGCCGATACGCTTCACGGTCGCGGCAACCTTAGCCCAGGCCCGCGTTTCTTCCTCGCTGAGCCGGCGCCCTTTCATGCGGGGTCAGCCCGCGCCCGGATAAATGTCACGCGTGGCAATCCGCCCGGCATCGAGATCCTGGCGGAGACGCTCGGCCACCCTGACCGGCAGAAGCACCCAGAGGCGGCCGGGCGCATTCATCGTGCCGGCGCGCTGGCCAGCGTCAAATCCTGTGCCGAAATAGATGTCGCCGCGCACCGGGCCCTTGATCGCCCCGCCGGTATCCTGGGCGATGAGCAGGCCCGACCAGTTTCCGCCCAGCCCTGGCGCCGTAGTCTGCACGAACATCGGCACGCCAAGGGCGTGGAAAGACGGATCAATGGCCATCGAGCCAAAGGGTGTGAGCGGAACATTATGTGCGCCGGTGGGGCCAAGCGTGGGATCCCCCTCCGGCAGCGACTGAAAGAACACAAAGCGGGGGTTGATGTTCATCGATTGACGGACTTCTTCGGGAGACGAGCGGTCCATCCAGGCCCGGATCCCCTGCATCGAGCCTTCCCCGCGCGTGATCCGTCCGGTTTCAATCAGCCAGTTGGCGGTCGACCGGAAGGGCTGGCCGTTATGGGCAGCATATGCGGCGCGCAAGGTGGTGCCGTCTGGAAAACTCAGCCGGCCGGACCCCTGGATCTGAAGGAAGAATACATCCGTGGGGTGGGCCCAGGCGATCGCCTGCCCGCCCGTGGCGGTGATCTCTGCGCGCGGCGGGTAGGGCCGGGTTGTTCCGTTGGGCAGGCGTTGCAGCGGACTGTCGCCATTGGCGACAAAGTCGGCCGGCACCGCCAGCACGGGCTCTGTGAAGCCCGGCTCAGGCGCGCGGCGGGCTTCATAAGTTGGCTCGAAATAGCCGGTGAAGCGCGGTTTGGACTCCGGATCGATGATCTCTACCGGGATG
>JBKBRT010000193.1:0-5627 GCA_046291585.1 Hyphomonas sp. | reverse complement strand
ACGGGGCCATCGCGGCGCCGGTTCCCGGATAGGCGGGCACCCCGCTGGGTGTCATCCCCTGGCCCTCGGTCCACCCCCAGAATCGCTCGGGGAACAGCGCGCCATGGTACAGCGCCTCGATTTGAAAGCTCTCCGGAGAAAAGACCCGCAGGCCATGCAGGGCGATCAGTATCAGCGCAAAAGCGGTCAATGGCAGCGGCGCATTGATGATCGGGGGGCGCTTTGTCTGGCTGTCCATACGGTTTCTCCGGGTCTCTGGCGTGCCGATTCGTGCCGCCATTGCCCCTTTCATGTAGGCGTGATCGTTAAATTTGCCTCGCCGGGCGCTGAAACTAGATGTCTCTTTATGTACGTGAAGCTGTTTCTCGGGGCCGTCGCGGTCCTTTTCGCCCTCTTTGGCGCGGTTGCCCTCGCCAATCCCATCGGCATGGCGGCCAGCCTCGGCGTGGAGGTGGGGGGGGCCAACGGCGCCTATGAGCTGCGCGGGATATATGGCGGGGTCAGCCTCGCGGCCGCGGCCCTGTGCGCAGGCGGGGCCTTCAGGTCGTCCCTGCAGGGCCCGGCGCTCTGGTTTCTCATTGTATATATGGGCGGATATGTCTTCG
Organism: Hyphomonas sp.; assembly: GCA_046291585.1. GTDB lineage: Bacteria > Pseudomonadota > Alphaproteobacteria > Caulobacterales > Hyphomonadaceae > Hyphomonas. The sequence continues at coordinate 5,022 of JBKBRT010000193.1, read as the reverse complement.
CCCGGGCCTTGGCCCTGCTGCTCGGCCCTGCCCCGACCAGCGATTATATCAGCTTCATTGCATTCGAGGTCATCGTGCTGGCCGGCGCGATTCTCTCCCTCAGGGCCCGCGCGCCCCGCTGAGTCGCAAAAAAAGCCCCGCCGGTCAGGCGGGGCTCTCTCTATATACTCTATACATATGTGCGGCCGTCAGGTCAGAACGTCTTGCGGACCGTCACGCCATAGCTGCGCGGCGCGCTGGGATAGCCCATGATCGAGCCGGTCTGCGCCACCGCCGGGAAAGCCACGGTGATGTATTCATCATTAAAGATGTTGCGCACCCACAGCGTCACGCCGAGTCCATCCTCATTGGTGAAGCCCGATGAGGCGTTGAACGTGCTCACTTCCTTCTGCACGCCGATAAGCGCCTGATCTGCCGGGCTGTCGAACTGATCGACCGGGCTCTCATACTGCCAGTCGCCGCGGACATAGGCGTCCCAGTTGCCGACATCAAAGAAGTAGGTCGCCGCCGTCGAGGTGGTCACTTCCGGGATGCCGTAGGGCGTGCGGCCGGAAAGGTCGCCGCTCGCAGAGTTGGGGAATTCGTCATAGACCGGGTCTTGCAGCGTGCCGGCAAAGACCAGCTGCAGATCATTGACCGGGTTCCAGGACACATCGAATTCCAGACCCTTGTTGGACTGCTTGCCGGCATTGGCCAGCGCAAAGCCCGTTCCGGTGAACACGTTGGACTGGAAACCTTCAATCGTCTGGTCGAAATAGGCGAGGTTAAACGCCACCGTCGAATAGACGGCCTTCAGGCCGATCTCGAACACAGCCGATTCTTCCGGTCCGGCATAGCGTGTGCCGGTTGTCAGGTTCGGCAGCGCAAGGCCCGCATCGCGAATCGGCGACCCGGCCGGTCCTGTCACCGGCGAACCGGGGATGAAGTCCCGCGCAAACGGGCGCGAGTCGCGGGAAAGGTTCCACGACGTCGCTTTGAAGCCCGTGGCATACGACACATAGGTATTGAGGTTGTCGTTGATGTCATAGGCCAGGCGCAGCGTGTAGGTCGTCGAGGAATCCTTCGTGCGGCCGTCTTCCACCGCGTTGGGGAAACCCAGGAAGGGCGGCAGGAACTGCAGAGGCTGGAGCGCGAGCAGCGGATTGGTCGCCGGATTCTGCACCCCCGCCTGGATCGCCGCAAAGGCTGCCGGGTTGGCCGCCGCGAAAGCGCCCACCTGCGCAGGATTTCTGGCGTCCACGCCAAAGCCTGCCAGTGTCTGAGCAAAGCCGATCGCGACGAGATCCAGCGAGGAGAGCACATCGCTCGCCGCAATGTTGTTGTACGCGTCCTTCTTGTCCTCGGTGTAGTTCAGGCCGACCGTGGCCGTCAGCCGGTCCGTCAGGCGGTAATCCACCGTCCCGAAAAGAGACCAGGCGGTGTTGTCCTGCCCGGCTTCATCGCGGAAGCCCTGCCCCGGCTGGGCAAAGGTGGTGCCCACCGGCAGGCCGAGCGCGCTTTCCAGCCCCGCCAGGATGTCGGTGATCGTCCCGGTCGCGGGGTTCAGCCCGCCGGCCAGCGCGTTGGCATAGTTGCGATAGTCGGTGCCGAACAGCAGCGCGTTCTCGATCTCCACCGTCTCATCGAAATAGAACCCTCCGACCATCCAGTCGAACCGGTCCCCATCGGTGGACGCCAGGCGGATTTCCTGGGTGAAGGTGTCGATGTCGGTCTTGTTGGAGTTCTCGCCCAGCAGGTCAGCGCCGGTAAAGTCGGAATCCTGATTGGTCTCGAGGTTTGACACCCGGTAAGCCGTGATCGAAGTCAGGCGCATGCCGGAAAAGTCAAAGTCGCCCTGCAGCGAGATCCCGCCATTATCCACCTTGTTCGTGGACGGAAGGTTGTACGCAACACGGTATCCATACGGATCTTCACCGATGATCGTGCCGCCGATGGCCTGCACGATTGCGCCGGTGGGACCGTTGACGACATTGGCCGCTGCGCAGCACAGTTCATCAATCGTGTCATAATCGCCCATCAGGCGGAACGTCGTGTTGACGTTGGGCTCATACATCAGGTCGCCGCGAATACCCCAGCGATTCCGCTCATTGGTCTGCGTGCCTGTGCCGATATCCTCAACATAACCATCGCGCTTGTTGTAGGTCACGCCCACAGCGCCCGCGAGGTTTTCCGCCAGCGGCCCGGTGACGTATCCGTTCGCGCGGTAGCCACTCTCATTGCTCAGCGTCGCATCCACTACGCCGCCCAGCTCATACTGGGGCTTCTTTGTGACTACCGAGATCACCCCAGCCGAAGCATTCTTGCCAAACAGCGTCGATTGCGGCCCGCGGAGAACTTCCACCCGCTCGATATTGGGCAGGTCGGAAATCTGCGAAGCCGACCGCGAGCGGTAAACGCCGTCAATAAAGACACCCACCGACGGCTCGATGCCGGCATTGTTGGCGCCGTTGCCGAAGCCGCGGATGATGAAGTTGGTATTGGCCGAAGACTGGAGCTGCCCCACGCGCAGCGACGGAATGATCGACTGCAGGTCATTGAGGTCAACGATCGCCGCGCGCTCGATGGTCGCTTCATCGACCACCGAAACAGCAATCGGCACATCCTGCAGCGTCTGTTCGCGCTTGGTCGCCGTGATGGTCACGGTCTGCATGGTGCGGGTGTCTTCGGTCTCGCCCTGCTGGGCGAGGGCGGGCATCGAAACGGCGGAGAGGGCCGTCAGGCCCACACCAAGGCAAAGCACCGCGCGCAGGGCCGTACGGCCTGCGGGTGCCGGATCTGTAAGGGACACTTGGAATTTCCTTCCTGGGAGTTTGCTGGTCAGGTCTTTGCCAGTGCCGCCCCGGTGGAGGGCAGAACCCGGCTGTCTTTTATCGTTATGACAGGATTGTAATCAGGCGATTCGCGCCGGATCAAGCCCCGCACTCAGGCGTCTGCGCCCGCGCCCCCTGATGCAGGCGCACCTGTTCCGGCCTGAAACGGTCCGGCGCGGCCGCGCGCAGCCAGTGTCCCACGCGGGCGCCCCGGCCCGGCCGTCACTTCCCTAAGTGGGGTAGCAAAAGCGGTAAATATTGCCGTTTATTCCCCCGCCGCGTGAATTCTGCGCCCAGCCGCGAACTGGAACAGATATTGCGATTGACGATCCCGAACGGGTCGATGCGGCCCCCTAATTCCCGGGAGCAATCCACATTATGGTCGAGCACTCGATCCACCCGAACACTCGCGTCCTGCTGGACGCCTGGCGCCGTATGCAATCGGAGCCCGATGGCCATGCCGTCAACGGGCCAAACGTCGCCGAGCATGAAGACCTGATCGAGCGTATCTTTGTACTCGAGCTGATGGACGACCGCGCCTGGCTGGTTCGCACGGCGGGCGAAGCGGTGACCGAGCTTGTCGGCCGGCGGCTGTCGAATCAGAACTTCCTCGACCTGTGGACCGGCCCGGACCGGATCATGGTCAGTGCCTGCCTGGAGGCGATCCGCCTCGATGGCGGCCCGGGCGTGATCCGCGGCCGCGGCGAAACCATTTCGGGCGCCCGCGCCGAGCTTGAGGTCACGCTGATGCCGCTTTCGGCGGGCGCCTCGCGCAGCAGGATGCTCGGCCTCTACCAGACCCTCGGCAGCGAAGGCGCCCTCAATGGCCAGCCTGTTTTCCGCCACCGCGTCTCGATGATCGTTCCGCCTGACACCCGCCAGGTCGGCCCGAAACTGCGCCTCGTGGCGTCCCGGTAAAGCTCTGCCCGAAAGGGCGATCTGTATGAAGCCTGGCCTTGCCGGTGATCGGGGGCTGAGCGCGCCAGAACGGCGCGCATCACCGGGCGGAGCGCAAGAGACCCCCATAGTCTCCGCGCTCCGTGCCAGGTTTCACGCTCTATCTTATTGGGCCGCAGTAATTGGCTGGATAAGCGAGACATCAATATCTGCCCCGGCCTTGAGCAGGTCATAGCTCATCTGAAGGTTCATCCAGAACTCGACACTCGTGCCAAAAGCCCGGGCCAGGCGTTTGGCGGTGTCGATCGTCAGCGCCGTCTCTTCTTTTATCAGACGCTCAATCCGGGTACGCGGCACGCGGATGTGTTTTGCGAGCCGGATCGGGCTGAGGCCCATCGGCTCGAGAAACTCATAGCGGAGAATTTCACCGGGATGGACCGGCACTTTCAGGGTCGTCATCGCGATCTCCTCTCAATGATAATCCACGATCTCAACATCTTCCGGGCCGTTTTCACCCCAGATGAAACAGATGCGCCACTGGTCATTGATCCGGATCGAATGTTGCCCTGCCCGGTTTCCCTTCAAGGCTTCAAGCCGGTTGGCAGGCGGCGCCCTCAGATCCTCCAGCATGCGGGCGGCCTGAAGCATCGCCACCTTGCGCACCGCGACCCGGAACAGATTTGAAGGAAAGCCTTTGCCCGGCCTTCCTTCAAGAACCTACTCAATCAGACTACCCTTGGTACTCTGTATCACGAAACAATCCGTATCACCATATGATACATTATGTCAAGTGGCATGCAGATCACGCCCCCGCAAGGGCCACCTCTTCGCGTGCCATGGCCGCCCGGCCGAGGATCATGTCGGCAGCTTTCTCTGCCACCATGATCGTCGGCGCATTGGTGTTACCACCGATCAGGGTCGGCATCACGGAGGCGTCGACCACCCGCAGCCCGTCCACACCGCGCACGCGCAGCTCGCTGTCGAGCGGGCTCGACTCGTTGGGACCCATCGAAACGCTGCCGACCGGGTGATAGATCGTTTCGCCCTTCTGCCGGATGAACGCATCAATCTCAGCGTCCGTCTTCACCGAAGCGCCGGGAAGGATCTCCCCGCCCGTATACGCCTTCAGGGCGTTCTGACGGCAGACATCGCGCACCATCTTCACCGCCTCGCGCATCACGCGGCGGTCTTCTTCCGTAGCCAGATAATTCGGGTCGATGGCCGGGTGAGCAAACGGATCAGCCGATGACAGCATCACGCTGCCCCGGCTTTCCGGGCGCAGCTGGCAGGCGTGTACCGTATACCCATCTTTTTC
>JBKBRT010000192.1:0-5689 GCA_046291585.1 Hyphomonas sp. | reverse complement strand
GGACTTTCTCAATCAGATGGTCCGCGAGGGGAAAGCCCGCGCCGTTGGTATCGCGCCCCGCGCCGAGGACATGACGGCTATCGCGCGCAGCGGCGTGCCGTTTGGCGATGTGGCCCAGTTTGACGCATCGATGCGCAGCAGTTTTGCGCCCGAAGGCGGGGCGTCGCCGGCGCTCGTCGTGACCCATTCCTGCCTGGGACAGCGCTTTCGTGATATTGTCGACCAGATGGTGACCAATTTGCCTCTCAGAAACAGCTGGTCTGATGCTCTGGGCAAGGATGCGGGGGACCCGGCTACAATCGCCCAGGCTTTCCTGGCCCACGCTATTCAGCAGAACCCCCGCGGCATCGTTCTGTTCTCGACGACAAAGCCAGACCGGCTGAGGTCTAATCTGGACGCCCTGTCCTTGCTCAAAGCGCCGGAAACATCTGCCGCGCTCGCCAAACTCATGGCAGCAGAATAATGGACAAGCGCGCGCCAGATCATAACTAAGGCGCTCGAAACCGATCAGAGGGTGCCCGATGGACAAGGCTGAAGTTTACCGCCAGCTCAAGGAAGAAATCGACAGCGTGGTGGCGGGGGAAACCTCCGACACCGCCCGCTATGCGTCGGCCGCCTGCCTGCTGGCGCAGGCATTCAAGCCGCGCTTCTTCTGGACGGGCTTCTATTTGGTGGACCCGCTCAAACCGCAGGAGCTGGTCGTCGGACCGTATCAGGGCACGCTCGGCTGCCTGCGTATTCCTTTCGGCAAGGGTGTGTGCGGTCATGTGGCGTCGACGCGCACGCCGATCATCGTTCCCGATGTCCACGAATTTCCCGGTCACATCGCCTGCGACTCCGCCTCAAATTCCGAAATCGTCGTCCCGGTCTTCCGCGCAGATGGCAGCCTTGCCGCCGTACTGGATGTCGACTCAACCGGTTACGACGCCTTCGATGAAATCGACCAGGCCGGGCTGATTGCGATCTGCCAGAGCCTACTGACCGTCTGAGACAGGTTCCGCGGTCGGCGCCTCATCGGGAACCGGAACCGGCGCCGGTGGGTTGGCGTCGTCCTCCGCAGGCAATTGGCCCTGTGACGGCTGAGGTGGCGGCGACAGCGGCCGCAATATCGGCTCCGGCAGCGCTTCCTCCGGTTGGGCCGGCTCGGCGGGCGCAGCTCTGGGCCCAGGCACCGGTACAGCCGCTGCGGGCGGGCGCGGCGCGGGTGTCACCGCCGCAGGCTCTGGCGCCTCCAGCTGCGAAGGCAGCGTTTCGGGCGCCACCGGCTCGGGCACGTCCGGCGCGGGCGGGGGGCCCGCCATCTGCTCAATGCGATTGAGCAGCGCTTCTTCCAGAATATCCAGCCGCCGCGCCCGCAGGCCTTCAATCACCCGGATGGAGTGGTTGAGGTCGAGCCACACATCGCGCTCCAGCGAGTAGGCGGGCCATTCAGGCACACCGGTTCCATTGGGATCGCCCGTCCGCGCAAAGTTCGTCCAGTAGGTCATCATCGCTTCGGTCAGCGCCAGATCGCCGCTGGTGACTTTCAGGCCGGGCAGATGGCTGTTGAACACGAATGAGATTTCCGCCGCATGGAAAGCGCCGATCGTCTGGCGCGGTGAGGGCGGAACGCGGGTGAAGTGATAGAGGAAAGTGGGCTCGCCGCCGTCCACATTGCGCCGGCCGACATACCGGGTGTGCACCCCGAAGAGATCGTCGCCCAGCATGTCGACGGCGCCTTTGTCCCAGCTTTCCAGCGTGTTCATTCCATAGAGCGCCTGAAGGGCCTTGGCCGGGTTGAGGCCAAAGACTGACGCGAGCGCCTCCTCGCGCTCCTCCAGCGTGCCGGTGATCTGGGGTCTCAGAACAGTCGGCGAATAGAGGGAGTCATAAAACAGCGTCGCCTCATCGGCGTTATACCCGGCTATCATGGGCACGCGCGGGGTCTCCCCATCGCGGAAGGCCGCGCCGATCGGGCGGGGCAGAATCTTCCCGTCCACCACCGGCAGGAAATACGGTGTCAGGTCCGGCCGTGCCTCGGCGCGGGCAATAATATCCGCCGCAGGGATGGCGCGCAGATCCGCTGCGCGCGCGCTCGGCTGAACGAGGGTGGAGAGAAAATCGGTGCCTGCATCTTCGGCGCTTCTGACGCCGGGCACTACGGAGCGGTTCAGATGCAGCGCGTTATAGGTGCTCGCCCCGCTCTGCAAGATCGCCTTGTGGAACAGACCCTCCGACAGGGGGCTGGCCATCAGCTCCGTCACCGATTGGGCCCCGGCGCTTTCGCCAAACACCGTCACATTGTTGGGATCTCCGCCGAAGACCGCAATATTCTCCCGCACCCAGCTCAGCGCGGAGACCTGATCGAGCAGCCCGTAATTGCCAGATGTGCCCGCTTCGTCGGTCAATGCTGGATGGGCGAGATACCCCAGCGCGCCAAGCCGGTAATTGATCGTCACCAGCACGACGCCTTTTTCCACCAGCCCGTTGGCCTGATAGATCGATTGTGATCCCGATCCGAACTGATGGGAGCCGCCATGGATCCACACCATCACCGGCTGCAGATCACGTCCGCCGAGATTGGCGGTGCGGATGTTCAGCGACAGGCAGTCTTCGGCTTCCTGCGGCGGCCTCTGCAGAGACATCACCACCCGCGCCATCGTCCGCTCGAAACCCGAAAGGCCGACGCCCTCCAGGATCGCATCCACAAATCCTGCAGCTCGCTGGCGGCTTTGAAGGCATTCAGGACCAAACTCGCGGGTATCGCGGGAAATGGCGCCCCATTGCGGCGGCGCAGCCGGCGGGCTCCAGCGTTTGGCGGTGCCATAGGGGATGCCGTTGAAAACAATCACGTCCGGATTGTTGCGGTCCAGCCCGCCGATCACCACGCCCTGATGGATCCGCACCGGCTCGGACATCTCCATCGGCTTTGGGGGCTTGCGCAGCGCGTACCAGCCATAGGCCGCGCCCGCGAGCAGGATGAACAGCACGATTAAACCAAAACGGCGCATCGCCGGACCCCGCAAAACTCGAATCTGCGGCCATCATAGCGGCCCGGTCCGCCGATGGCTAACCCCTAAGCGCCGCGCAGGTTGAGGGAGTCCAGCGTCCGGAGCGTCGCGCCGGTCAGGTCCGCGACCGGCTCAATCCCGCAGGCCATGCGGATAAATCCTTCTGGCACCTGATCGCCCCAGCGCACCCGGCATTCAGCCGCCGAGTGAACCCCGCCAAAACTTGTCGAAGGCGTCAGCAGAGGATGGCGCTCGATAAACTGTTCGGCCAGGTCCCGGCTCGGCAGGCAGAAGCTCACAATCGGTCCGTACCCGCTCATTTGCTTGCGCGCCACGCCATGCGCCGGGTCCGTCGCCAGCCCCGGATAGCGCAGCCCCGTGACGCCTTCTATGCCCGCCAGCGCGTTCGCCACCGCCAGCGCATTGGCGTTCGCCCGTGCCACCCGCAGCTCCAGTGTCGCAAGGCCCCGGTGCAGAAGATAGGCGTCAAATGGGCTGACAATCGCCCCGCCCAGCCGCCGCCACGTCTTCACCGGCGCCATTAGGCCCGGGTCGCGGCTTGCCACATGCCCGGCCAGGATATCCGAATGCCCGGCCATCGCCTTGGTGTCGGCCATGATGGTGAAATCTGCGCCCAGATCCAGCGGGCGCTGGCAGAGCGGCGTCGCGGTCGTGTTGTCCACCGCCAGCAGCGCGCCGGCGGCCTTCGCATGCCCCGCCAGCTTTGCCAGATCGCACACCTCCAGCCCCGGATTGGACGGCGTTTCCGCCAGCACCAGCTTCACCCCCGTCAGGTCCGCTTCCGCCATCTCCGCTGTCGGGCAGGTGGCAATGTCGATGCCCAGCGGCGCGAAATACGCCTCCAGCAGTGCCCGCGCATTGTAATAACCGTCCGCATGCACCAGCACCCGGTTACCCGGCTTCAGATGGGCGTAAAACACCGCCGCAATCGCCGCCATGCCAGAGGGAAACAGCACCGCCTCGGCGTCTTCCAGCAGGCCGATCTCGGCCTCCACTTCTTCCACGGTCGGGTTGCCATAGCGGCCATACACATGGCTCGCCTGCGGGTCGCCCGGCAGGTGGAATGTGGTCGAGGCCACGATGGGCAGGGCGACGGGATCGCCCTTCTGCAGGGTCTCGCCCCGCCGGTGCAGGAGCCGCGAGATAGGAGAGAGTTTGTCAGCCAAGTATGTCTGCTCCGGGGCCAATGAGGCGCGCGAGGGCGCCGCGTGTATCTGCCTCCAGCCGGTGCCATTCCTCGCGCAGGCTCGCAAGACACTTCACCTGATATTTGAATACGCCTTGCTCATAAGGCCCGCCTTCAATCGTCAGAGAGAAGGTTTCCGCCCCCGCCTCAATCGCATCGGCATTCGCCTTCAGGAAGGGCAGGTAGGTGTCCCCCGCCTGCGCCAGCAACTTGCCGATGCCGGGCAAGGCGAGCGCCGTCTCCGCGCTGCTCCACTCCCCGCCAATCCCGCTCGCATCATCGGCATGATCCAGCCAGCGATAAAGGTAGGGCGCCGCTTCCCGCATCCATGCCATCGGCGTCGGGTCATAGCTCATCACTTTAAGCTGCCCATAGAAAGCCAGATCGGCCAGCGAAATCCGGTCCCCAAACAGGAACCGCCCCGGCCCCAGCGCCATTTCCTGCAGGGCAGCGCAGCTGCGCTTCCAGCTCGCCTCGATCAGCGGCGCCGTCTGCGGCGTACACCCCACCAGCGCCATCCGCGAAATCTGCCGTGAACGGATCACGGCTGCGTTCTGCTCCACCTTCTCCTGTCCGGCATTGGGCATCGAGTCATACATCAGCCAGTTGGCGCACCATTCCTGGTCTGCCTCGTAAAACCAGCGATAATGAAACATCGCCTTCATGAACCATTCGTCCGCCATGTCCTCCAGCAGGAGACATACAAAGCGTAACGCGGGATCGTCAGGAACAAGGCTGCGGCCTTCGCCCTCAATCGAGAGAAGGAAAGGCGTTGAATCATTCGTCCAGCTGCCATCGGGCCTCCGGATCACCGGGATCACCTGTGCCTTAACGTTCGGCATGATCACCGTGCGTTTCTCGCCCGTCATGCCGGTCCAGCTGTTGGGCAGGCGCTTCGCGCGCAATGCGGCGCGCACTTTCAGAGAGTAAGGAGATCCCAATGCTCCGTAGACTTCATATTGGCTCATGTCTTCTCCCCGTTCACCCAAATTGGCCGCGTCACGATTAAATCCTGGCACAAAAGGCCCGCCTCGCGGTGGCGCGCCATCTCCTTGTAATCTTTGTGGTTCAGCGTCGCGATAAACGCCTGTCGGCTCGGAAAATGGTTCACCAAAACCGCGTCCCAATCGCCCCCGCCAATGAAAAACCGCTCGGTATCCCCCAGCAGCAGCGTTGTCCCGCCTACCTCTGCCGCCGCCACGGTGAAAGCCTCGGAGTAGCGTATATAAGCGTCCCGCCCGCTGATCGCTTCGCCATGCTCAAGGTCTTCGGGCTTATATTCCGCCTTCACCCTGAACTTCAGAATATTCACCTGCGCCACCGGCCCGTCATACGGATCATCCCGAAACGCGCGGAACTGGTCGGCAGTCGGCTGAAAGGCGGGCATGGCTTACTCCTTGGGGCGACGGTCAGGGTGTTTCAGGAAATAGCGCTCAGCATAGAACAGCCCCGCCGCATGCAGGGCATGCTGCACGTCCAGGCTGCCATAGTC
>JBKBRT010000191.1:0-5747 GCA_046291585.1 Hyphomonas sp. | reverse complement strand
CGGGGGCAAGGCCTCAAAGGCATGGTCAACCGCGCGCAGATCATCGACTGGACCAGCCTCAAGATGGGCGTCGTTACGATGAGCGACACCTTTCAGGCGCATGATGAGGCCGCCGCATGGCCCCTGATGTTCGCCCGCGCCCGCGAGATCGTCGCCTCGTGGCCCGCTCTCGCGGATGTGCAGCAGCGCCTTGCCAGTGATGAGGGCTATCTGATTGGCACGTCTGGCACGGTCACCTGCCTCGCCGGCGTCCACCTCAAGCTGGATCGCTACCGCCGGGACAAAGTAGACGGTGCCTGGATGAGCCGGGACGAGGGCGCTGCCACCATTGACCTCCTGCGCGACCTTGGCGTCGCTGGCCGCTCGAAGCTCCCGACCATCGGGGAAGAACGCGCGCCCCTCATGCTCGCCGGCTGCTCGATCATGCAGGCCGTCTGGGAAGCCTTCGATGGGACGCGCCTGCGCGTGGCCGATCGCGGTCTTCGTGAAGGCCTCCTATTATCTATGATGCATGGTCCGCCAAAGAATCGGAGCCGGCGCCGCAAAGGCCGCGGCGGTCGCCCCAGCCCTCAGGAGGCTCCAGATGAGTGACGACAACAGACGTCGATGGAAAGGGCCCGGGCCCGACCGGCAGGATTCCGGCCGGAGCACGACCGAACGCAAGGTTGTGGCCCGCAACGCCAAGACCGAAAGCTCCAAGCGCTGGATCGAGCGTCAACTTCAAGACCCCTATGTCCGCAAAGCCAAGGATGAAGGCTACCGCTCCCGCGCAGCCTACAAGCTGCTCGAGATAGACGCCGCTGCAAAGATCCTCCGCAAAGGACAGCGCGTGGTTGATCTGGGCTGCGCGCCGGGTGGCTGGATACAGGTGGCGCTTCAGAGTGGGGCCGCCGAAGTCGTTGGCATCGACCTTTTGCCGCTGGACCCGATTGAAGGCGCTACAATCATCGAAGGCGACGTCAACAATCCTGAAGACGTGGCAAAGATGATGGCCGGCCTGTCGGGGACGCCTGACCTCATCCTGTCAGACATGGCGGCCAACACGACCGGCCACAAACAGACCGACCATCTTCGTACGGTGACCCTTGTCGAAATGGCCGTCGATTTCGCCATCGAGCATCTCAATGAGGGCGGCGCCTTCTGTGCCAAGGTGTTCCAGGGCGGGGCAACCAAAGATGTGCTCAACCTTCTGAAACAGCATTTCCGAACCGTGAAACACATCAAGCCTGCCGCCAGCCGTGCCGGAAGTCCTGAAATCTATGTTGTGGCCAAGGGTTTCCGACGTTAGCCTCACTAGAAAGGGAGGAAGAAATGACACTCACTGGTGGCTGCTATTGCGGAAATATCAGGTATGAAGCGGAGGGCGATCCGATCATGCGGGCACGCTGTCATTGCCGGGAGTGCCAGTATTTCACAGGCGGCGAGGGTAATGATTTCCTCGCGATGCCAGAAGCAGACTTCAAATTCACGAAGGGCACCACCAAGGCGTTTACTCGGCCGGATCATCCCGGCGCAGCAACACGAGAGTTCTGCCCTGACTGCGGCACCCAACTGCTCACACGCTCGCCTGCGCTCCCTGACGCGCTCATCTTGAAGGTAGGCGGTCTGGACAATCCTGAACTCTTCCTGGGACCACAGATTGTCATGCAGACGGCTGATGCACAGTCCTTCCATTTGATTCCTGAAGGTGTGCCTGCATTCCCGCGCTTTCCAGGGATGTAAACGGGCGGGCAGCACGAGGGGACTTCACAAGCCTTCACGACTCCCTTAGTAGGCCAAAAAGGGAGCTCCCCACATGAAAATCCGACAAGCGATCACCTTCGACGACGTGCTACTGCAGCCCGGCGCAAGCGAGGTATTGCCCGCAGACGTCAACGTCTCGACGCTGCTCACTAAAGCCATCCCCCTCAATATCCCGCTGCTTTCGGCCGCCATGGACACGGTCACCGAAGCCCGGCTCGCCATCGCCATGGCCCAGGCGGGCGGCATCGGCGTCATTCACCGCAACCTCACCATCGAGCAGCAGGCCGGCGAAGTGGCGATGGTGAAGAAGTACGAGAGCGGCGTGGTCATGAACCCCGTCACGATCAGCCCCGACGCGACACTCGGTGAGCTGCGCGAACTCAAGAAGCGCACAGGGTTCTCCGGCATTCCCGTTGTTGAAAAGAGCGGCAAGATGCTTGGCATCGTGACAAACCGGGACACCCGCTTTGCCGATGACCTGAACGAGAAAGTCGCGACCCTGATGACCCGCGATGTAGTCACCGCGCGGATGGACATGGACCCCGGCGAAGCCCGTCGGCTCCTTCACAAGCACCGGATCGAGCGCCTTGTGATCGTGGACCAGGACGGACGCTGCCTGGGCCTGTTGACCGTCAAGGACATGGACAAGGCCGCCGTTCACCCTCACGCGGCCAAGGACGGCGCGGGCCGGTTGCGTGTTGCAGCAGCGTCCACGGTCGGCGACGCAGGTTTCGAGCGTACTATGGCGCTGATCGAAGCAGGCGCAGACGCCATTGTGATCGACACCGCACACGGCCATTCGATATCCGTTGCTCAAGCCGTTACTCGCGCCAAGAAGATCTCAAATTCAGTCCAGATTATCGCGGGCAATGTTGCCACTGGTGACGCTACTCGGGCCTTGATCGATGCTGGCGCGGACGCGGTTAAAGTCGGTATCGGTCCTGGCTCGATCTGCACGACGCGCATTGTTGCCGGTGTCGGCGTTCCGCAGCTTACGGCCATCGAGCAGTGCGCCACAGCGGCGCAAGCTTCTGGCGTTCCGATCATTGCAGATGGCGGTATCAAGTTCTCGGGTGACTTTGCCAAGGCCCTCGCCGCCGGCGCATCTACTGCGATGATGGGGTCCATGTTCGCTGGCACGGAAGAGGCCCCTGGCGAAGTTTTCCTCTATCAGGGCCGCAGCTACAAAGCTTATCGCGGCATGGGCAGTCTCGGCGCCATGGCGCGTGGTTCGGCCGACCGCTACTTCCAGAAGGACGCCGCCGCCGAGAAGCTCGTTCCTGAAGGGATCGAGGGGCAGGTGCCGTTCAAGGGGCCCGTCGGCGCCATCATCCACCAGATGGTCGGCGGCCTCCGCGCTGCGATGGGCTATGTCGGCGCGAAGGACATCGCTGAGCTGCATGCGAAGGCGGAGTTCGTCCAGATCACGGGCGCTGGCCTCAACGAAAGCCACGTCCACGACGTGATGATGACGCGCGAAGCGCCAAATTACTCGCTGTCGAGGGGATAAGAGCTTCCTAAAGCCCCTTGGGCTCCCGCCACATCGCTTCGAGTGGCGGGCCGCCCGGGCCGGGTTCGAACACCTTCATCCGCTCGAAGCCGTGGCTCATATAAAAGCCGGAATTCGCCGGGTTTGAGTTCTCCAAATAGCAGGGCAGGCGCGCTTTGTCCGCGGCGGCCAAAGTCGGGCTGATCAGCTGCTTTCCAAGCCCTTTGCCCCGCGCCGCCTTCCTTGTGCCAATCGTGAAGAGATAGAGGTGAGGGGCCGCTGGATGCTCGCGCGCCATCGCTTCACCGGCCGAGAGGGCGCGTTTGGCGGCGCCTTTTGATCCAAGCCGCATGAGGGTCCAGACCAGGCCGAGCGTCGGAAGGGGGGCGAGCTCTTTGCGCCGGTCTGAAAGGCACCACATCGTTGCGGCTCCATCACCCGCCAGATGGCAGATGCCCTGAGGCAAATAGAGGTGGCGCGCGAGCTGGGAAAAGACCGGCTTCAGCGCCTCTGTTTTGCCGAAAATCCAGAGATTCACCGGGTCGTTGGCAAAAGCCTCTCCGGTAATGTCTCCCAGTTGCCGCCAATCGGACCTTGAGGCATCGCGCAAGCCTTCCGGAAGGTGAATCTCCAGCATCTTCAGCCCTTTACTGTTTCCTCGCGCCTCATAGGGGGCTAACACCCCAGTTTACACAACCGGAGAGCCGACACATGCGCAATGGCGGACGCATCAGCGCAGCAATTTCAGTCCTTACTGACGTACTCGAACGTCATCAACCGGTGAAAATCGCTGTACGTGACTGGGGAAAGAGTGCTCGCTATGCGGGTTCCAAGGATCGCGCCTGGGTATCCGGTCTTGTCCTCGATGCTTTGCGCCGCCGCAATTCCACGGCCCACCGCATGGGCTTCAGCGATCCTCGCGCGCTCGTCTTGGGGACGCTTCGCTTCGTCTGGGACTGGCCGACGGCTGAGATCGAGCAAGCCTGCTACGACGAACACGGTCCGACACCGCTGACAAATGCAGAGCGCGACGCACTGGACGCAATGGCACCCCTCGCTGAGGCGCCCGTCCATGTGCAGGGCGACTTCCCGGAATGGCTGACGCCGCACCTCGAACGAGCGTTTGGGCTCGGCACGATAGCTGAAGCACAGGCGATGGCGGTTCGGGCAGACGTGGATCTGCGCGTCAACACTTTGAAGTCGGATAGTGAAAAGGCGGCTCTGCCGCTGCAGACCATTCGCGCTGACCCGTCCAAACTGCTCCGCAACGCTTACAATATTCCCGCAAGGGATCCGACCGTCCGCGAAGATTCGATTGAAGGCATACCGGCCTTTTCAAAAGGTTGGGTCGAAGTCCAGGACGCGGGCAGTCAGCTCGCAGCCGCCGCTGCGAATGCACAGCCAGGCGAGCAGGTTCTGGATTTCTGTGCCGGCGGTGGGGGCAAAACGCTTGCCCTTGCAGCGCAGATGGACGGCAAAGGGCAGATTTATGCCTACGATATCGATGGCAAGCGCCTCTCGGCGCTCGTCCCGCGCCTGAAACGCTCCGGCGCCCAGAATGTCCAGCTCGTGCATCCGAGTGAAGGCACCAGCCTAGATCCTCTCGTCGGCGAGATGGACCTCGTTTTTGTGGACGCTCCCTGCACCGGTACGGGTACATGGCGCCGCCGTCCGGATTCGAAATGGCGCGTGAGACCAGCCCAGCTGGGTAAGCGGATCGAAGACCAGCGCCAGATACTCCGTGAAGCGGCCAACTATGTGAAGCCCGGTGGCCGCATGCTTTACGCAACCTGTTCCTTCCTGTTCGAGGAAGGCGAAGACCGTATTGCTGAATTTCTCACGGATGACGCGCGCTTCCATGAAGAAGATGCCGCCGATGCCGCAATCGCATCGGGCCTGCTGACCGATTATGGCGCCGAAACTGTCCGCAAATTCCGCGGACCCAGCGGCAGCGTCCGCCTTACACCCTTGAGAACAGGCACCGACGGGTTCTTCTTCGCGTTGCTGCGGAGAACCTCATGACGGTTCATGTCTCCCGGAGAATATCTTCGCCGGTATAGTCAGATATTGCCTCCATCAGCGCGGCGACCTTCTCACGCTCGCGGGCATTTAGTTCTGGCCGCCAAAAATCAAACAAGAGCACGACGCGGGTTTCATCCGCCTCGTTTTTTGCTTCGTGCTCAATCGTATCGTCGAACACAACAAGCCGGCCCTCTTTCCAGTGATGGACATCGTTGCCGACACGAAGCCATGCTGGGCCGGGCACCAGGAGGGGAAGGTGCCCGATCAAACGTATATTTATAAGCCCGGTATGGGGTGGAATATGAGCGCCAGGTTTCAGTCTGGAAAAAAGAACAGAAGGCGTCTTTTGCGGCATGAAATCTAAAGGGATGTTCTTGAATGCCGATGCGGTCACCGGGCAGCGGCGCGCATTTTCCTCAATATAGACGCCATCCTTCCAGATATAGAACGCTGCCCAGTCCAAGCTGCCCTGCAAAGCAGTAGACCGCATGTG
>JBKBRT010000190.1:0-5776 GCA_046291585.1 Hyphomonas sp. | reverse complement strand
TGATCCATGGGAATCCCCCTGCCGCCACGCGGCAAAACTACCAGACGTAACCGTTTTAGAAAACGTTAAGTTCGGGACAGATGAAGTTCACCGGTCAGGCGAACTCCACCATGATCTCGTCGGCAGCAACGCTTTCGCCCGCCTTGACGTTGATGGCCTTCACTGTGCCCGTCGCGCCCGCGCGGATGATATTCTGCATCTTCATCGCCTCGACGATACAGACCGCCTCGCCTTCCTGCACTTCCTGGCCGAGCACCACATCCATCGACACGACCAGCCCCGGCATTGGCGAGATGATCAGCTTGGAGGTATCCGCCTTCGGTTTCTCCGGCAGGCGGCCATGCAGGTCGGCCACGAACGGCGTACACACCAGCGCGCGCAGCGCCACGCCGCGATGCCGGAACAGATACCCCTCGGTGCGGTCGGCAAACTTCACGGCAAAGGGCTTGCCGTCCAGCACGCCGTCAACGAGATGCTGCCCCGGCTGCCAGGAGGTGACGAGGCTGTGCACCTTGCCGCCATTGACCGTGATCTGAGCTTCCCCATCCTTGCCGATGTCGATGGTGACGGGGTGATGCTTGTCGCCCAGGATCACCACCCATTCCTTGCGGATGGCCGCGGCCGGATGCGACATCTGATTGGAAATCTGCGCCGCGCGCCGCGCAAAGAAGGCATGCACATAGGCCGCCGAACAGATCAGCTGCGCTTCCTGCTCCGGCGTCGGCTCTGTGCCCTGGAACCCTTCAGGGAACTCGTCCTTGATATAGGCGGTCGTGATATTGCCGGAGCGGAACCGCTTCTCGTCAACCACCGCCGCAATGAACGGAATATTGTCCTGAATGCCTTCGATCTGGAACCGGTCGAGCGCCTCCCCATGGGCGTCCAGCGCCGCATCGCGGTCCTTGCCATGGGTGATCAGCTTGGCGATCATCGGGTCGTAGAACATCGAGATTTCGTCGCCCTCGCGCACGCCCGAATCGAGGCGCACGGTCCCTCGCGAAACCTTGCCTTCCGCAGGCGGATTGAACCGCTTCAGGCGGCCGATCGACGGCAGGAAGTTGCGATAGGGATCCTCGGCATACACCCGGCTCTCCACCGCCCAGCCATTGATCTTGACGTCCGACTGCTTGATCTTCAGCGTCTCGCCATAGGCCGACAGCAGCATCTGCTCCACAAGGTCCACGCCCGTGATCATCTCGGTGACCGGATGCTCCACCTGCAGGCGGGTGTTCATTTCAAGGAAGTAGAAGCCCTTGTCCTTGCCCGAAGCAACAAATTCCACAGTTCCGGCGCTGTCGTAATTCACAGCCTTGGCGAGAGCCACGGCCTGTTCGCCCATCTTCTTGCGCGTCTCGGCATCGAGCAGCGGCGAAGGCGCTTCCTCGATGACCTTCTGATTCCGGCGCTGGATCGAGCATTCGCGCTCATTCAAATAGATACAGTTGCCATGCTTGTCGCCCAGCACCTGGATTTCGATATGGCGTGGCTCAAGAATGAACTTCTCGATGAAAATCCGGTCGTCGCCAAACGAGGCCGTCGCTTCAGCTTTCACCGCCGGGAAGCCTTCCTCGACCTCCTTGTCGTTGGCCGCCACGCGGATGCCTTTACCGCCGCCACCCGCAGACGCCTTGATCATCACCGGATAGCCGATCTGGCGGCTGATCTCCACGGCGTGTTTGGTGTCGGTAATGAGGTCCATATGGCCCGGAACGGTCGAAACGCCGGCCTCAGCGGCCAGCTTTTTCGAGGAAATCTTGTCGCCCATCGCGTCGATGGCGTGAGCATTCGGGCCGATCCAGCCGATTCCCTCTTTTTCGAGACGCTTGGCAAAGCCGGCATTCTCCGAAAGGAAGCCAAAGCCCGGATGGATCGCCTCGGCGCCCGTCTGGCGCACGGCGTCAATGATCTTGTCCTGAACGAGATAGGACTGCGCTGCAGGCGAAGCGCCAATGTAAACGGTCTCATCGGCCATCTCGACCGCCATCGAACCCGCATCAGCATCCGAATAAACCACGACCGTTTTGACGCCGAGGCGCCGGCAGGTCTTGATGACTCGAACAGCGATTTCACCGCGATTGGCGATCAGGATCTTTTTGAACATGCGTCCTCGGCCCTCGAAACTGTAACAAACCCGTCTCCGTTAAGCCGCCCCTGCCGCCTTGTCCATGCTTGCCCCACCGGCAATTTGCTGCACTGCCCCTTGTGATGAAAGGGCGCCCAACTAAAGCTGGCGACCGATAAAAAATGACGGGAGGGTCAGGTTTATGAGCAGTGCAGGCAAATGGCTCCGGGGCATCGGGATTGCCGGCGTTGTCATTATACTGGCCCTCGGCGCGGGCTGGGTGCTGATCGGGCCCGACTGGCGCGCCCTCCTCGCCCATCCCCCCTCCGGCCGCGATGTCCTTTTCTGGTCCAATACCCAGCGCGACACGGCCTTCCGGATGATGGACCGCCTCCCCCTCATCATCGAATCGCGCCCCATCCCGAAGGGCGAAACCGCCCGCCCCCTACCCGAAGGCGCCCCGCTGGACCTCGGCTCGCTCGACCTCGATAGCTACCTCGCCGCCCAGAACACCGCCGCCCTCGTCATCCTTCAGGATGGCAAAGTGCGTCTCGAGCGCTATGGCAACAATTTCACGCCGCAGGGCCGCTGGACCAGCTTCTCCGTCGCCAAATCCCTCACCTCCACCCTCGTCGGCGCCGCCATCGTGGACGGGCATATCGAGAGCCTGGAAGACCCCGTCACCCGATACATCCTCGACCTGGCCGGCTCCCCCTATGATGAGGTCACCATCGCCCAGCTCCTCACCATGACCTCCGGCGTGGCGTGGAACGAAGACTATGAAGATCCGGGTTCCGACGTCGCCCGTTTCGACAGCGCCGAGCCGGTCCCCGGCGAGAGCAGCATCGTCACCTATATGCGCGGCCTCCAGCGCGCCCATCCCCCCGGCGAGATCTGGAACTACTCCACCGGCGAAACCAACCTCATCGGCGTCCTCGTCAGCGAGGCCACCGGCAAGCCCGTCTCTGACTATCTCTCCGAAAAGATCTGGGCACCCTATGGCATGGAACAGGACGCCACCTGGCTGCTGGGCTCGGACGGCCATGAAATCTCCGGCTGCTGCATCCAGGCCTCGACGCGCGACTTTGCCCGTTTCGGCCAGTTCATCCTCGACGGCGCGATGACCGACGCCGGCCCCGTTGTGCCTACGGACTGGCTGCCCGCTGCCACCATGAAACAGGCAGACATCGGCGAGCCGGGATATGGCTACGGCTTCCAGTGGTGGACCTGGGACGATGGCAGCTTCATGGCAGACGGTATCTTCGGCCAGGGGATCTTCATTGATCCTGCTCGCGGCCTCGTCATCGCCTCCAACGCCAACTGGACCAGCGCGCTCGGCCTGCGCGACGGCGAATGGCCCGCCCGTTCGGAGTTCTATCGCAAAGTCCAGGCGGCGGTGGACGCCGAAGCGGGGGACTAGCCCCGCCTCCGGCGCCCGCGCCTATCCCCTTATCACGTCGAAATCGGTCCAGTCCGGCGTGCGCGTTTCCTTCTTGTAGTCGGTTGTCCGGCCATACCAGTTATTGGTCACCTTGCCGGCATCGTTCTTGTACCAGCTTAGGCAATCGGAGGCCCAGACGGTCTTGGCGATCTCGCTCTGCACACGCACATTGTATGCGGTCATCGCCGAAGGCGTCACGTCAATGGCCGCCACGCCCTTCTCGGCAATCTTGTCGATGCACTGGATCACATAATGGATCTGGTGCTCCACCATCAGGATAATGGAGTTATGACCAAGGTTCGTGTTGGGACCATACAGCAGGAAGAAGTTGGGGAAGCCTGAGACCGCCACGCCCTTGAACGCCTCTGCGCCATCTTTCCAGGCCTGGTTGAGGCTGAGACCGTCGCGGCCATAAACCTGCATGGGCGTGAGGAATTCGGTCGACTGGAAACCCGTCGCCCAGATAATCACGTCACACTTGTATTCCTGGTCATCTTCACCGATCACGCCATCTGGTGTCACGCCCTTGATGCCCTGCCGGAGAACCTCGACATTGGACTGCGCCAGTGCCGGATAGTAATCGTCCGAGATCAGAACACGTTTGCAGCCCGGCTCGAAATCCGGCGTCAGCTTCTCGCGCAGAACAGGGTCTTTCACCTGATCCTCCAGATGTTTCTGACACATCTTCTTCATCGAGTCGGCCAGCCCCATCGGAGACTTCTGCAGAAACGCGCCGAAGCCGAAATCGGCAAACGCCCGGATACGCCACCGGTACCAGTTGATCCGCCAGTCGCCGCCAGCGAAATATGTCTTCGCCGCCGTATCATACTTGCGCTGCCCGCGCGGGCGGCACCAGGCAGGCGAGCGCTGAAAGCTCAGCATCTTGTCCACCACCTTCTGGATCTCAGGCACAAACTGCACCGCGCTCGGACCATTGCCGATCACCGCCACCGTCTTGCCTTTCAGGTCCACCGAATGATCCCAACGCGCCGAATGGAAGGCGGCGCCCTTGAAGGTCTCAAGGCCCGCGAAATTGGGCGTGTGCGGAATGTTGAGCTGCCCAAGCCCGGAGATGAGCACATCGGCCGTATGGGTGTTGCCGGCCCGGTCGGTCAGCGTCCAGCTTTTGGCCGCGTCGCTCCATCGGCAGTCCGTGATCTCGGTATTGAAATGGCAATGCCGGCGCACATCATACTTGTCGGCAAAGTCCTCGAAATATTGGAGGATCTGCGGCTGCAGCGACCATTTATAGTCCCAGTCCGGATTAAGTTCGAAGGAATAGGAATAGAGGTGGCTGGGCACATCACAGCCACACCCCGGATAGGTATTGTCCCGCCAGGTGCCGCCCACGCCGGGCGACTTCTCATAGATGTCGATCAGCCCGTAGCCGGCTTCCTTGAGCTTGGCCGCCATGCCGAGCCCGCTCATCCCTGCGCCAAGAATGGCAATCCGTGTCGTCGCCTTGTTGACCGTCGAGTCCATTGGCCGCCTGCCTCCCTGAAATGTAATATTTCAGGCAGGAATGCTGAGTGCCCATGAACCCGTCAACCGGTGCCCGAGGGGCAGGCCTTACTTGCGCCGGGCGTAGATCTGGCGGAACTCATGATCGCGCAGTTCCACCTCGGCGCCCTCTGCCTCGAAGATCAGAGCCGACACGCGGCTCAGCGCGTCCAGGAACGCATCTTCCTGCGCCATCAGGTCCGGCTCACACGCCATTTCGGTGCGGACAGCGTCGCCTACGCTCAGCCCCTCACCCGAAATCGTATACTCAGCGCCATAGGAATTGCAGCCCGCATTGCCGGCCACACGGCCCGTTCCCGGCACAAACTGTCCGGGCGTCTCCGGTTCTGGCGCGTCTGCGGCGTCAAATGTCATCGTGATGGCGGCGCCGGGCATCACCTCCGCCCCGTTCACCTCGATCACCTCCCAGTCCCCCGTCACCAGATCCTGAGTGTCGCCGCCACAGCCGCGATAGGAACTGCCCTCAAACTCCACCGTCACCGATTTGGGATACGGCATCCCCGACATGTCATCGGCGCAGAGCGTATCCACCACGGTAAACACCAGCGCCCCGTCTTCCGTGGCATAGCGCCGGCCGCCCTCATACGCCTGCGGGGCGGGCTGAGCCGCCGTGCGCGTGCTTTCTCCATATGCATAGACATAGGTGAGGGTTGTCCCGTCCAGCGTCAGCGTCCAGCCCGGCTCATTGCCCCGCGCGGTAAGCGTTTCAGCCGGCGCCAGATCGCCCGGATCAATGGCCTCGGCAGGCTCGC
>JBKBRT010000189.1:0-5827 GCA_046291585.1 Hyphomonas sp. | reverse complement strand
GAAGCCATCAAGCCCGGCTCGCGGGGGCTCGCCTGATGACCGGCCGTCTCCGCCTCGGGGTCAATATCGACCATGTGGCGACCATCCGCAACGCGCGCGGCGGGGCCCATCCTGATCCGATGCGCGCCGCCGAGATCGCGGCGGCCGCTGGCGCAGACGGCATCACCATCCACCTGCGCGAAGACCGTCGCCACATCCGCGACGGCGACCTTGAAGCCGTCCGCGCGGCCACGCATCTGCCGATCAATCTGGAGATGGCCGCAACCGATGAGATGACGGATATTGCCGTGCGCTTCCGTCCGCAGGCGGCCTGTATCGTGCCCGAGCGGCGCGAGGAGCGCACCACTGAAGGCGGTCTCAATGTTGCGGGTCTGCACAATCAGATCGCGCCCATCGTCAGCCGTCTGAATGATGTGGGCGCGCGCGTCTCGCTGTTCATCGAGCCCGACCCGGTTCAGATTGCCGTAGCCGAAGTGCTCAGGGCGCCCGTTGTGGAGCTGCACACAGGCCGCTATGCGGAGCTTTGGATCACAGGTGGCGCGGAGGCCGCCGCGCCTGAGCTGGAGCGGCTGAAAATCGCCGCCGCCGATGCGCGCCGCCGGGGCATCGAGCCCCATGCCGGCCACGGTCTTACCTTTGAAAATGTCGGCCCCATCGCGGCCATCCCGGAACTAGCCGAGCTCAATATCGGGCACTTCCTGATTGGCGAGGCGATCTTCATCGGCCTCGACGCCGCCATCCGCGAAATGCGCCGCCGCATGGATGAGGCACGCGGATGATCATCGGCATCGGCAATGATCTCTGCAATATCGAACGCATCCAGCGCTCGCTCGACCGCTTCGGAGAGCGCTTCGAGAACCGCGTGTTCACGCCGCATGAAATCGCCAAGGCGCGCGGCCGCCGCCGCGTCGCCGAAACCTATGCCAAGCGCTTCGCCGCCAAGGAAGCAATGGCCAAGGCGCTGGGCACAGGCGTGCCGCGCGCGGGCGTGCACTGGAAACATCTCGGCGTCATCAATCTTCCATCGGGAAAGCCCGGCTTTGAACTCACCGGCGGCGCGGCCGCGCGCCTGGCAAGGCTGACCCCGCCCGGCCACCGCGCCGTGGTGCATCTGACGCTCACGGACGATCATCCCTGGGCCGAGGCGCAGGTGATCATCGAGGCGATTCCCATGATTGACGCGCCATGAAACCTGCCCGTCCAAAACGCACACGCCTGCGCGCCGCCGTCAAGGCGGTGAGGCCGTCCCTGCCGCCCGAAGCGCTGAAAGAAGCGCAGGAACTCATTGGCTTCAAGTTCAAGGAACCGGCCAGCCTTGAGCGCGCGCTGACCCATCCGAGCGCCATCCCGCCTTCGGGCGATACGGTAAAACTCTCGAACCAAAGGCTCGAATTTCTCGGCGACCGGGTTCTGAACCTGCTCATCGCCGAGCGCCTGATCGAGCGCCGCCAGTCTGACAGCGAGGGCGATCTTGCCCCGCGCCTCAACCGGCTCGTCAAGAAGGGCGCCTGCGCCGAAGCGATGCGCCATCTCGGCCTGCAGCGTTTCATCCTCCTCTCAGACAGCGAGGTCGCCGCCGGCGGGCGCGACCGCGAATCGACGCTGGGCGACACCTGCGAAGCGATCATCGCGGCCATCTATCTGGAAGGCGGGCTCACCGCCGCCCGCAAATTCGTCGAGCGCGCCTGGGCGCCGCAATTTGAAAATGTGCCGACCGAAACCAGAGACCCCAAGACCCTTCTTCAGGAATGGGCGCAGGGGCAGGGACATCCGCTCCCGGATTATGTTGTCACCGGCCGCTCAGGCCCCGATCACGCCCCCAAATATGAGGTGGAAGTCCGTCTTGCCCATGGCAAGGCTGCGGCCGCCACCGGACCTTCAAAACGAGAGGCGGAGCGTCATGCGGCCGCCCTGATGCTCAGAACACTGACAGGAACAGAATGACCGAAACAGAAATCCGCCGGGCAGGTTTTTGCGCCGTTATCGGCGCGCCGAATGCCGGCAAATCCACGCTCACTAACCGCCTCGTCGGGGCCAAGGTCGCCATCGTCACCCACAAGGTGCAGACGACCCGCTTCCCTGTGCGCGGCGTGGCGCAGACCGGCGATACACAGATCGTCATCGTCGATACGCCCGGCATCTTCGCCGCCAAGCGCCGGCTGGACCGCGCCATGGTGAAAGCCGCCTGGGGCGGGGCCGATGAAGCCGATTGCGTCGTCCATCTGGTGGACGCTTCCGCCTGGGTTGCCGAACTCGCGGGCCGTCCCAGCGGGGCGCAGCGCCACTCCCTGGAGGATGACCGCCGCGTGATCGAGCAGCTGAAAGAGGCGGGCAAGCGCGCTTTCCTGGCGCTCAACAAGATTGATCTCTTCCCGCACGATCAGGTGCTGCCCGTCATCGCCGCGCTCAGCGAGGCAGGCGTTTATGATGAGATCTTCCTGATCTCGGCGGAAAACGGGGAGGGCGTTGACAGGCTTGAGGCCGCCATTGCCGCGCGCATGCCGGAAGGCCCCGCCCTCTATCCGCCTGATCAGATCGCAGACCTTCCGATGCGCCTCCTGGCGGCGGAAGTCACCCGCGAGAAGCTGATGCTCCGCCTGCATCAGGAGCTGCCCTACCAGCTGATGGTCGACACCGAATCCTGGGAAGAGCGCGCCGATGGCTCGGTGCGTATTCAGCAGGTGATCATCGTCGGCCGCGATGGCCACAAGGCCATGGTCCTCGGCAAGGGTGGCAGCCTGATCAAGGAAATCGGCCGTCAGGCCCGCCTTGATCTGACGCAGATGCTGGAGCGCCCGGTGCATCTCTTCCTCTTTGTGAAGGTCGATGAGCGCTGGCAGGAAAAGCGCGAGCGCTATCAGGGGATCGGCCTGGAGTTCGATGTCTGAGGGTGCATGAACTGGTCCGATGACGGAATAGTACTGGGAGGGCGCCGCTTCGGGGAAGGCGGTCTCGTCCTCGATGTGCTGACCCGGGAAAAGGGCCGCCGCTCCGGCCTCGTCTATGGCGGGGCCTCCCGCCGCAAGCGCGCCCAGTTTGAAGCGGGCAACACCATTGCGCTGAGCTGGACCGGGCGCCTCGATGACCAGCTTGGCCGCTTTGATGTCGCCGAAGCCCGCCAAGACCGCGCCTCCCGCCTGCTGGATGATCCCGCCGCGCTCGCCGCGCTCTCTGCCATCACATCGCTCCTGCGCGGCGGCCTCAATGAGGGCGACGCTGCCGGCTCCAGCCTCTATGAAGCCACCACCCTGCTGCTTGACCAGCTCACCCAGCCCGATGTCTGGCCCGCGCTCTATGTCCGCTGGGAGATGGGCCTCCTCTCCGCGCTCGGCTTCGGGCTCGACCTGCAGGAATGCGCCGTCAGCGGCGCCAATGACGGCCTCACCCATGTCTCTCCGCGCACAGGCCGCGCCGTGCGGGGCTCCGAAGCCGAGCCCTATCTCGACCGCCTGTTCGCGCTGCCCGCTTTCCTGATCGATCCGCGCGCGGATGTCCTGCCCGGCGACATCGCCGCCGGTCTGCGCCTCACCGGCCATTTCATCGAAAACCGCCTCTTTGGCGCCATCCATCGCGGCCTCCCGCCCGAGCGCGAGCGGCTGATGAAGCGCATCACCCCGCCGGTCTGACCGGCCTCACCGGCAAATCTTCCCCGGTCCCAGATCCATGTGAAAATGGTCCGCATGCGCCGCGTTGTATTCCGGTCCCAGCGTCACCGAGAAGAGGTCGCACGCCCCCTCATGCACGCGGCGCAGGAACGTCTCCTCCTTGCCGCCCGCGTCCCAATGGGCCTCCACATCAATCACCCGCCCGTCTTCCAGCCGGAAGCCGGCCACATCGATGGCATTGCCGAAGGCATGCTGGGAAAGGCGGCCCGAGCCGGCGATGTTGCGGCAGGAAAAGCTGCCATAGGTTTCGATCCGCGCGACCGGCGAGTCAAAGATTTCCACAGCCGCCGGCAGCACCACATGCCGCTCCCACATATAAACCGCCGCGCTCTGCGCGCAGGTCATCTGCAGCGTCGCCGAATAGGGCGTCAGGCTCTGGTCCAGTGTCAGGGCGTCAAACAGGCCGCAGCCTTTGGCGCCCCGCGGGGTTTCTTCCAGCGGTGTATAGGCCACATCGGCCTCATCGAGGGCAATGAAGCAGGCCTCGCGGTTGCCCTTCAGGCGCAACAGCTGCGCATAGGTGGCAATTCCCGGCTTATAGGTCAGGTCAATGGGCGCAAAGGGGTTGTGCCGCTGTGGCAGCGCGTACATGAGAACGCCGGCAATGGCGCCAATCATGATCGCATACGCCACAAAGATACTGATTCCACGCATATCTGCAGCAGATGCCTTCTAGGTTTCTTAACCAAACGCCAGTTTCTGTTAACCTGAGCCGGTTCGCGAGTCGGGACCACACTGACCCGTAAACCCGCACCAGAATGTGGCGAGACCTGCAAAGAGGCCAGAATGTCCAAATCCACCGCCGAGCCCCCCGCCGACCGGATCATCAATGAACCGATGAGCGAAGCGCTGTCCAAGCGCTATCTCGCCTACGCGCTCTCCACGATCACTTCCCGCGCGCTGCCCGATGTGCGTGATGGCCTCAAGCCCGTCCAGCGCCGCATCCTCTACGGCATGCGCGTCCTGCGGCTCGATCCGGAAGGCGGCTACCGGAAATGCGCCAAGATCGTCGGCGATGTCATGGGTAACTACCACCCCCATGGCGACAGCTCGATCTATGACACGCTCGTCCGCCTCGCCCAGGATTTCAACGTCCGCTACCCCCTCGTCGACGGCCAGGGCAACTTCGGCAATATCGACGGGGACAGCGCCGCTGCCTATCGCTACACCGAAGCGCGGATGACGCGCGGCGCCGAGCTGCTGATGGAAGGCCTGGACGAGAACGCCGTCGATTTCCGCCCCAACTATGCCGAGAATGACGAGGAGCCCGTCGTGCTCCCGGCCGGCTTCCCGAACCTGCTGGCCAATGGCGCCACCGGCATTGCCGTCGGCATGGCCACCTCCATCCCGCCGCATAACGTCGCCGAAATCATCGACGCCGCCCGCCATCTGATCGAAAAGCCCAAGGCGACCACCGAAGAACTCATGGAGTTTGTTCAGGGCCCGGACTTTCCCACCGGCGGCGTCATCGTCGAAGATCGCGCCTCGATGCTCGAAGCCTACGAGACCGGCCGGGGCGCCTTCCGCATGCGCGCCCGCTGGCATGTCGAGGATACCGGCCGGGGCACCTACCAGATCATCGTCACCGAGATCCCCTATCAGGTCCAGAAATCGCGCCTTCTGGAAAAGCTCTCCGAGCTGCTCGAAGCCAAGAAGGTTCCCCTGCTGGAAGACGTGCGCGACGAGTCCGCCGAGGACGTCCGCCTCGTGCTGATCCCGCGCGCCAAGACGGTCGAGCCCGGCGTGCTGATGGAAAGCCTCTTCCGGACGTGTGATCTGGAAACCCGCTTCAGCATGAACATGAACGTGCTGCACAAGGGCGCGCCCCAGGTCATGGGCCTGCGCGATGTGCTCCAGGCCTATCTCGATCACCGCCGCGAAGTCGTCGTGCGCCGCGCCGAGTTCCGCCTCGACAAGATCGAGAAGCGCCTGCACATCCTGGAAGGCTTCCTGAAAGCCTATCTCAACATTGACGAAGTGATCCGCATCATCCGGACCGAGGACGAGCCCAAGCCCGTCCTGATGAAGCGCTTCAAGATCTCCGATATTCAGGCCGAAGCGATCCTGAACCTCCGCCTGCGCGCCTTGCGCAAGCTGGAAGAAATGGAAATCCAGGGCGAGCATACCAAACTCACCGAAGAGCGCGACGAACTCGTCCAGCT
>JBKBRT010000188.1:0-5874 GCA_046291585.1 Hyphomonas sp. | reverse complement strand
GGGTCTTCAATGGCACGGCAGGTGAGCATGGCGTCGATGCTCGCCTCCTGCGCCAGGGCTGCGCTGGCGCCGCTGGCGGCAAACAGTGTCATAACAGCTAGGCTGCGCAGCATGGATCAACTCCCGTTCACTTCTATGTGGGCAAGACTTTGCTTTTGTTTGCCCGTCTGGCACCAGTTCTGGCAAATTTGAAGCGATACAGGAAGATCAAGGAGGCATAACGATGAAAATGAGATCCCTGCTGGCCGGCGCGGCCAGTGCGATTCTGGCCATTACCCTGGCGGCGTGCGGCGGTGGCAGTTCGGGCGGCGATGACGTTCCGACGCTGCGCCGGGGTATTTCGGCTAAGGTCGACACTCTGGACCCGCACAAATCCTCGGCAGCCTGGGAAAACATTGTCATTGGCGACATGATCATCGGCCTGACGACAGACGATGCGGCTGGGCATCCTGTGCCCGGCATGGCGAAAAGCTGGGACGTGGATGACACCGGCACGGTGTGGACGTTCCAGCTGGGTGATTACACCTGGTCAGACGGCGCGCCGGTGACGGCTGAAGACTTCGTCTATGCCTTCCGCCGTATCCAGGACCCGACCGTCGCTTCGCAATATGCCTCGATGCTGTGGCTGGTGAAGAATGCCGAGAAGGTCAACAATGGCGAGCTGCCGCCCGAGGAAATGGGGGTGCGTGCCATCGACGCGAAAACCTTCGAGATCACGCTGGAATACCCCGCGCCCTACCTGCCGGGCCTGCTCTCCCATTACACAACTTTTCCGGTCCCGCGCCAGGCGGTTGAAGCCCATGGCGACGCCTGGATTCAACCCCAGAACATCGTCGTCAACGGCCCCTACAAGCTGGTCTACTGGCGCACGGGCGACCAGCTGGTCGCCGAGAAGAACCCGACCGGTTTTGGCGCTGCCGAGGCCTGCTTCGACCGGGTCGTGTATTTCGAGATCGAGAATGAAGCGGCCTATGAGAACAAGATCTCAGCCGGTGAACTCGACATCAACAACACCTTTTCCGGTCCGCGCCAGAGCGAGATCGAAGCCAAGTTCCCTGGCTGGATCCGCTCCGGGCCGGGCCTCTTGACCACCTACTGGACCTTCAACCAGCAGCGGGCGCCGTTTGATGATGTGCGCGTGCGCAAGGCGCTTTCGATGGTGCTCGACCGGGAATTCATGGTGCGCAATGTGATGACGCCGGGTTTCCAGGCGGCCTATTCCTTTGTGCCGCCGGAAATGAGCAATTATGAAGTCGACCGCCCGGCCGTCTATTGGAAGGATCTCTCGCGGGAAGAGCGCCTCGTCCAGGCGCGCAGCCTGCTTGAGGAAGCAGGCTTTGGCCCGTCCAATCCGTTGCGCTTTGAATTCACCCACCGCTCGACCGGGGACAATCCGAAAGTCGCGCCCGTTGCCCAGCAGAACTGGGCAGAAATCGGCGACTGGGTTCAGCCGGTGATCGTGCGCCAGGATACGAAGGTGCTTTACGCGCGTCTGCGCCAGAATGATTTTCAGGTGTCCGATGCGGCCTGGCTGGCCGATTTCGACGACCCCATCAACTTCCTCTATCTGCTCCAGTCGACCACCGGTCAGCAGAATTATGGCCGCTATGCCAATGCCGAGTATGACGCGCTGCTGACCGAGACGAACCAGGAGCTCGACATGGCCCGGCGGGCTGAGCTTTTTGCCAAGGCAGAGGCGCTGATGCTGGAAGAATATCCGATCACCCCGATGTGGGTTCAGGTCACCCAGAATCTGGTCGACCCGACGCTCACGGGCTGGGAGGAAAACGCCAAGGACAACCACCGCTCGCGCTTCCTCTGCCGCGACGGGTTGAAAGCTGAGTAGGGTCTGCTGCCGTCAGCAACCCGAGCAAATTGAGGCTGCGGGCCCTTGAGGGGCTCGCAGCCCATTTTTATTCCACGAGTCGCTGTGGGGTAGGGGATCGCGCGAGGCGGGAACACTCGGAGGCGACAGACCGTAATCTGTGCCTCATGACCTTGTCTTTAAAAGTAAATAGCCGGCGCGAGTCGTGCGGGCTTTTGTGACGCCGCGAGTGTGTCGCGGGGGTGAAAACTTGCGCTGTGTGACACTGGATAAGGCGTTGTTAACCGGTAGATGCCGCCAAGTGAGGCGTAAGTGCCACAGTTG
Source organism: Hyphomonas sp. (assembly GCA_046291585.1). Lineage (GTDB taxonomy): Bacteria > Pseudomonadota > Alphaproteobacteria > Caulobacterales > Hyphomonadaceae > Hyphomonas. The sequence continues at coordinate 3,725 of JBKBRT010000188.1, read as the reverse complement.
GCGAGTTTCATGACAATTTTGACAAACCGCGATTGACTTGGAGGGGGCGGCAAACCTTAACTCTCTGCAATTGTCCGCCGTGAGGGTTGGCGGACGCTCGCTATTTGCGGGCACTTTTTACGGGAGAGAACACACTTATGAGTGAAATGAACCTCAAGACACGTCTCTTGATGTCGTCGATGATCGCGGGCGCGATGTTTGTCGCCTCGGCAACGATCCCTGCGATGGCACAAGAAGATGATACTGTTGTGACAACCACTGATGCTGCTCCGGAAGCGGAAGCGCGTCAGCAGATGATCACCGTCACCGGCTCGCGCATCCAGTCGCCAAACCTCACCACGACCAGCCCGGTTTCCTCGGTTTCGTCCGAAGACATCAAGCTTCAGGGCGTGACCCGCGTTGAAGACCTCGTCACCCAGCTGCCTCAGGCTTTCGCCGCTCAGAACTCGACGGTCGCCAACGGCGCTTCGGGTACGGCGACCGTTTCGCTCCGTAACCTGGGTTCGACCCGTACGCTGGTGCTCATCGACGGCAAGCGTATGCCTTACGGCTCGCCGAACGACGCGGCCGCTGACCTCAACCTCATCCCGGGCCAGATGGTGGAGCGCGTTGACGTTCTGACCGGCGGCGCCTCGGCTGTTTACGGTTCGGACGCCATTTCGGGCGTTGTGAACTTCATCATGAAGAAAGACTTTGAAGGCGTTCAGATCGACGCTCAGTATGGCTTCTTCAACCATGAGAACGACTACGACACGAACGGCAACCTGCGGGACGTGATCGAGGGACGTGCGGCAACCAACCCTGCGCAGTTCGCGCTGCCCGAAGACAATGTCACGCTCGGCTACTCGAAAGAGATCACCGCTATCGTCGGTGCGTCGACCCCAGATGGCCGCGGCCACGTGTCGGGCTATGTCGGCTACCGCAATAACGACGACGTGCTGCAAGCTTTCTATGACTATTCAGCTTGCGCTATCGGTGCTGCCACTGCTGCCGGTTTCACCTGCGGTGGTTCGGGCACGGCCTCTCCTGCACGCTTCACGGATTTCGCGTCGTACGACCTGACCCTCGATGCGGGTTCGGGTGCGATCCGCAACTGGAGCAACGCAACCGACCAGTACAACTTTGGACCGCTGAACTACTATCAGCGCCCGGACGAGCGCTACACGGCCGGTTTCTTTGCGGACTATGAAATCAATCCATACGTGAACGCGTATGCGAACTTCATGTTCATGGATTACCAGTCGATCGCTCAGATCGCGCCGTCGGGTAACTTCTTCTCGACCGACACGATCAACTGCGACAATCCACTGCTTCCTGCTTCGATCCTTACGCCGATCGGCTGTACTCCAGCTGCAATTGCAGCAGGCGATTCGACAACGATGTATATCGGCCGCCGGAACACTGAGGGTGGCGGTCGTCAGGACAATCTCGGCTACCAGACCTATCGCGGTGTGGTGGGCATCAATGGTCCCCTGATGAACGCGTCTGCGTTCCAGTATGACATCTCGGCTCAGTACAGCCAGGTGACACTCGCCCGTTCTTACCAGAACGATTTCTCCGTATCGCGCCTGACCCGCGCCGTGGACGTGATCACCGATCCCGACACGGGCCTGCCGGCTTGCCGCAGCACGGTCGACGGTACCGATCCGAACTGTATCCCTTACAACCCCTTCGTTGCCGGTGGCATCACGCCAGAAGCGCTTGACTACCTGCAGGTTCCGCTTCTTCAGAACGGAACGACCGAGCAGTCGGTTGTCATCGCTTCGCTGACCGGCGACCTGGGCCAGTATGGCATCCAGCTTCCGACAGCTGCGACCGGTCTCCAGGTCGTGGGCGGTCTTGAGTATCGCCGCGATGCGATCAGCCAGATCGTTGACAACAGCTTCCGCACCGGCGACGGCGCTGGCCAGGGTGGCCCGACGCTGCCGCTGTCCGGCTCGCTCGACGTCTATGACCTCTTCACGGAGTTCCAACTCCCGCTGGTCACCGATCGTCCCGGAATCGACCTGCTGCAGATCGACGGCGCGTTCCGCTACTCCGATTACTCCACGGGCGTCACCGCCGATGCATGGAAAATTGGTGCGGAATATGCACCGACGTCTGACTTCCGCTTCCGCGGAAGCTACCAGCAGGCTGTTCGCGCGCCGAACGTCATCGAGCTGTTCACGTCGCAGGGCCTGAACCTCTATGACCTCGACGATGATCCATGCGACTTCACCGATCCAGGCGGCGACGGTACTGCTTCTGCCGCAGCCTGTATCGGCACGGGTTCGCATCAGACGACCCTCGCCGCTGCAAATGGTGGGTTCCTTACCTCGCCAGCCGGTCAGTACAACCGGATCACCGGTGGCAACCCTGCTCTCGAGCCGGAAGAAGCTGAGACGTTCACGATCGGTCTCGTGGCAACTCCGTCCTTCCTGCCGGGCTTCAGCATGTCGATCGATTATTACGACATCAAGATCACTCAGGCGATCGAAGCTGTCGGTGCAGCGGTGACGGTTGACCAGTGCTACTTCCAGAATGATGCAACAGCTTGTTCGCTGATCTCGCGGAACGCTGCCGGTAACCTCTGGACCACGGGTTCGCAGGTGGTTGACACCAACCTCAACATCGGCGGCGTTGAAACGGCCGGTTTTGACCTTGCCGCTTCCTACGGCTTCGGCATTGGTGGCCTCGGCGACCTTAACCTGAGCTATAACGGCACCTACCTCACCGATCTGAAATACGACCCGGCGGGTAACCCTGCTCTGGAGTATGAGTGCGTCGGCAAGTACGGCAACTCGTGCGGCACGCCGACACCTGAGTATCGTCACCGGGCGCGCCTCGGTTGGGCGACTCCGGTTGATGGCCTTGGCCTGAACGTCACCTGGCGCCACCTCGGCGCGGTTGAGCTCGATGGCGGCAACCCGACGCGCGTAGACTATGAGCTTGAAGCTCAGAACTACTTCGACGTTGCCGGTACCTGGGCAGTTCGTGATTGGGCAGCATTCCGCTTCGGCGTGAACAACGTCCTGGATGACGATCCTCCGCTTTCGGCTTCGGTTGGCACGACGGGTAACGGGAACACCTACCCGCAGACCTATGACGCCCTCGGCCGTTATGTCTTCGTGGGTCTGACGCTCGACTTCTAATACGTCAGTCTACCGACAATCAGGAAACGGCGGTCTTTCGGGGCCGCCGTTTTCTTTTCGGGGCAGGGGGGGGCTCGAAAGGGCGAGGGTGTCTGGGGCGGCGAAGACGGCGGCCGGCGGAACATTGCGGGCTCTGGCGCCGACCAGCCCCATCATCATGTGCTCACAAGGTTGAAATGGAGCCTGTCGACATCGCCGGCGGGCAGGCCGGTGGCAAGCAGCAGCATCATTCCGCGCGACGGAACGAAACGCATCCTGCGATCATGCTTCTGCGATATCGCCTGCAATCCCGTTCAGGGGAGTATAGATCTGGAGATATCGGTCCCGCTTGGGGGTGGGCTCAGGATATCCGTTTGGCGCGGAAAGGGTTTGCGCCATCAAGGCTGAGCATATAGCTGCCAAGGGACGCCTTGTGGACGCGGGCTTCTTTTGCCCTGCGCAGGGCAAAGGTGTTTACGGCAACCGTGTCGGTCTGTTCCCAGGTCTGGCCATTCTCCAGCACGACGATCACCTTGCCGGTAACGCCCTGCATCCGGGCCGATTTCACCGCAGAGACGATCTCGCTGACCGATTCCCGCTCGGCGGCGTTGCCGG
>JBKBRT010000187.1:0-5875 GCA_046291585.1 Hyphomonas sp. | reverse complement strand
ATCACATCGGCCGAAAGAACCAGATCGCCCGCTGCCAGAATTTCCGCCAGCTGATCAAATTTGGAAACGCCGACAATCGTGGACGCCACGAAGCTGTGCTGCTTTGACCAGGCTGTGGCCAGGGTCACCGGGCTCATGCCCGCTTCCTTGGCGATGTCCATATAGCGCGCGGTGGCGGCCAGGGATTTGTCATTGACGAAGCGCTGCGACATCGCCGTGTGCCGGCCGCCCTTGTTGGCATAGGCTGAGAAGCGCGCGCCCTGCGGAAACGCGCCATTCTGATATTTGCCCGACAGCACGCCGCCGCCCAGCGGCGAGTAGGGAATAAGGCTCACCCCTTCGCGCTCGCAGATCTTTGAAAGCGCATCTTCAAACCGGCGATTGTTGAGAGAGAAGTTGTTCTGGATCGTCTGATAGCGGACGGTTCCGAGACGATTGGATGTCTCGATGGATTTCATCATCCCCCAGGCGTCTTCGTTCGAGCATCCCACGATGCGGACATAACCTTCCCTGACAAGGTCATCGAGGGCTTCCATCGTCTCGTCAAAGGGGGTGCCGTGATCGGGCCAATGGGTCTGGTAGAGGTCGATATAGTCCGTCTGCAGCCGGGTCAGGCTTGCTTCCACCGCCCGCCGGATATTGTGCCGGTCAAGCGCTGTCATCTCGCCGCGCTGGGCGCCCTTGATCCAGCCATGCGATGGCCCGCACACCTTGGTGGCCAGAATGATCCGGTCGCGGTCCTTGGTCTTCATCCACCGCCCGAAGATTTCCTCGGTCAGCCCGCCATATTTGATGTCAGGCGGCACGGGATAATTTTCGGCCGTGTCGAAGAAGTTGATCCCGGCGTCGAGGCTCGCATCGAGAATGCGGAAGGCTTCTTTCTCGTCCGTCTGGGTGCCGAAAGTCATGGTGCCCATGCAGATGTCCGAGACATAGATGGCGCTCTTGCCGAGGCGGCGGTGTTGCATGGCGGTAGCTCCCTTAAAGTTTATCGGCCGCCACCCTAACGTCCCCCGCGCCAAGCGCCAGTCACCCGGCCCCGCCTTCCCCAGCGGAAGGCAGCTCACGGTGCGCCGTGAAGGCAGAAAGGCTCCATCGCAAATCCGGGTGGCGGAAAGCTTCGGCGCGGCATATAGCACGCCGCCATGAGCCCCGCCCTTCGCCTTGGTTTTCCCGCTGCGCTTCTCTCTTACCTGATCTGGGGGAGTTTGCCGCTGTATATCCGCGCAATGCAGCATACCGGCGCGCTGGAGCTGCTGGCCCACCGCATCCTCTGGTCGGTGCCCACGGCCATTCTCTTCATCGCGATTGCGGCCAATTGGAAGGATGTGCGCGTCGCCTTTTCGGGCAGCAATCTCAAATGGCTGACGGTGTCGGGTCTGCTGATCGGAGCGAACTGGGCGATCTATATCTGGGCGGTCAATGCCGGCCGCACGATGGAAGCCTCCCTCGGCTATTACATCAATCCACTGGTCAACGTGCTGTTCGGTATGCTGATCTTCTCTGAAAAACTCCGCCCGGCCCAATGGGTGGCCGTCGGCATCGCGGCCCTCGGGGTCGGTGTGATGGCGTTTGCCTTCGGACGTGTCCCATGGGTCGCCCTCGCCCTCTGCATCACCTTTGCCTGCTACTCGGTGATCCGGAAGAAGGTCGCCATCGACAGTCGCGCAGGCTTCCTTGTCGAAGTGGCGCTGCTGGCGCCGGTCGCGCTCGGCTGGCTCATCTGGTTTGCCACAACCCAGCCCGAAGGCCGCTGGCTCGGGGAAGGGGGCGCTGACATCCTCCTCCTGATGGCGGCAGGACCGATCACGGCGATCCCGCTGATCCTCTACGCGTTGGCCGCCAAGCGGCTGCGCTTCTCCACCATCGGCATGATGCAGTATATCGGCCCGACCATTCAGTTCCTGATCGCGGTGCTGGTCTTCAAGGAAGGCTTCGGGATGACCCATGCCTTTGCCTTCGGCTTCATCTGGACGGCGCTCGTCGTCTTCACCGCCGACAGTCTCATGGGCGACGCCAAGGCCCGGCGTCTTGCCCGGACGGCGCGCCCGGCCTGATTGCACACAAGAAAACAGCGACCTCCCTGAAGGGAGACCGCTGCAAAGGTAAGCGCATGATGGAAATGGAGCTATCCAGATCCACAGCCCTGGTTGCAATCGCTGTGCCAGACCTCTCAGAGGCAGCCATAAGCCGCTTCGACGAGGCGCACCGCGCGCGGATCACCGACCAGCGATGCCGATTGCCGGTTCATCACATAGGCCGCTGCCAGTTCCCGCGCCGGGTCGGCAATCGCCATCGAGCCGCCCCATCCTGAATGGCCGAGCGTGTCCGGGTTTGGCCCGAACTTGCCATGGCAGTTGATCATGATGCCCGCGCCAAACTTCGTATGCATCGGCAAAACCAGATCAGGCCCGTCGACGCGCGGGCGGATGAGCGCGTCCAGCGTATCGCCGCGGATCAAGGTCTTGCCGCCGGCAATCTCTCCGCCGCGGGCATAGGCCTCGTAAAGGCTGGCAACCCCCAGCGCGGTGCCATGGCCATTGGCGGACGGGATCTCGATCTCGCGCCAGTGGCGGCCCGCCCGGTCAGGTGAGGACCATTTTGAAACGAAGGCGGCGCGCCGTGGCGGCGTGATCTCGCCCAGCGGAGCGAGCGCTTTGGGGCGCAGCATGTCGCCGACGCGCGGCTCGTCCTTTTCGGGAAGGCTGATCTGGAAATCGATGCCCGCCGGGCCGCAGATGTCTTCTTTCAGGATCGTGCCGACGCTGCGCCCGGTGATACGTTTGACCACTTCGCCCAGCATGTAGCCCCAGGTGAGGGGGTGATAGCCATGTGCGCTGCCCGGCGGCCACATCGGGGGAAGGGCGGCAATGGCGGCGGCGCAGGCGGGCGGGTCGAGCCAGAGGGCGGGGTCGATCTCTTCGGCAAAGCCTGGAAGGCCCGCCTGATGGCTGACCATCTGGCCGATCGTGATTTCGCCTTTGCCCTCAGCGGCAAATTCCGGCCAGACATCGGCAACCGGCGTTTCATAACCGGCGGGAAGGTTTTCCACTGCCATGGCGAGCACCAGCGCCGAGATACCCTTGGAGGCCGAGTAGATCGGCACGATTGTGTCTTCTTCCCAGACGCGTTCCTTCTGCCGGTCGGCCCAGCCGCCGCGAATGTCCACCAGCGTTTCCCCGCCGATCCGCAGCGCAAAACACGCGCCCTGTTCCTCGCCGCTCGCAAAGTTTGCCTCGAAGGCGTCCATGACGGGCTCAAAGCCGGGGGCAACAAAGCCGGAGATCGGTGTGTCGGTCATTCAAAAGGCTCCGCTGTCACATTGATTTCGGGCTGGAAACAGGCCACCCCTTCGAGCCCAAGAGAACCCAGTCCGTCAAGGAGGCAAAGCCCCATGTCCATCCAGCACCGTCCGCGCCGCTCCTGCCTCTACATGCCTGGCGCCAACAGCCGCGCCCTGGAAAAGGCCCGGGATCTGCCGGCCGACACGCTGATCCTGGACCTGGAAGACGCTGTTGCCCCCGACGCCAAGGAAGAGGCCCGCGCGGCCATTCTCGCGGCCGTGAAAGCGGGCGGCTATGGCAAGCGCGAGATCGTCATCCGCATGAACGGCCTCGACACGCCCTGGGGCCATGACGATTTGAAAGCCGTTGCCACCTCCGGCGCCCATGCCGTGCTGGCGCCGAAGGTAACCGGGCACCGGGATATCGAACGGCTCAATACGCTCCTCAAGGAAGCTGGCGCCCCGGACAGCATGGCGCTCTGGGTGATGATTGAAACCCCGCTCTCGATCCTCAACATCAAGGACATAGCCGCCGCCTCGATCGGCACGCACCTCACCACCTTTGTGATGGGCACGAATGATCTGGCCAAGGAATACCGTGCCCGGATGACCCTGGACCGGATCGCGTTTCAGGCAGCGCTTCAGCTCACCATCGCAGCGGCGCGCGCTTATGGCCTGGTGGCCATCGACGGCGTTTACAATGACATCAAGAACGAGAACGGCTTTCGCGATGAATGCGAGCAGGGCCGCGATCTGGGCTTTGACGGCAAGACGCTGATCCACCCCTCCCAGCTGGATGAAGCCAACCGCATTTTTGCGCCGTCGCCGCACGATGTGGAACAGGCCAAGGCCGTGATCGAAGCCTTCGCCGACCCCGCCAATGCCGGCAAGGGCGTCCTGAAGGTCAACGGCAAGATGACCGAGCTGTTGCATCTGGAAGAAGCCCACCGGGTGGTCGAGATGGATGAAGCGATCCGGGCTTTGGCCGTCTAGAGTCCAGTCCTGCCTTCAGAGGAAGTAGCGAAGGGACTCGACCTAACGCTGTTCGCCCCTAACTCCTCTTCCACATCACTCAGGAGCGTCCCATGACCTACATCCTCATCCACAATCCCGGTTGCGGCTCATCGAAGAAAGGGCTGGAGCTTCTTAAAGCCAACGGCATCGAGCCGCAGGTTCGCAAATATATGAGTGCGACTGAGCGGCTGAGTGTCGAGGAGCTGAAAGACATCACCAAAAAGATGGGCGCCAAATCTCCGCGCGCTTTCCTGCGTGAAAAAGACGCGGCCGCTGTGGGCCTGGCCGAAACCGCGTCCGATGAAGACGTCTACGCCGCGATGGCGGACAATCCGAAACTGATCCAGCGCCCCATCGGCCTCAACGGCAAGAAGGCCGTGCTCGGCCGGCCAAATGAGAAACTGCTCGAAATCGTGTGATTTGACGCATTTGCGGGCCGGATTCGTTGAAATTTGATCGATTGGCTTGAGCCTTCCTCAGCCCTCATCGGCGATAACACCGCCTATGATGATCCTCGCTCTCTCAACTGCCGGTCTTCTCCTTGCCTTTTCGGCCTTTGCCGCCTTCGGGCTGCCCTGGCTTGTCATGGGGAACCGGGCCTTTGAGGAGTTTTCGGAGCGGCGCGACCAGCAGATGATGGCCGGTATGCTGGCCACTGCGGCGATTGCGCTCGCTTGCCTGCCGCTCCTGCATTCTGCCTTGCTTTCAGCCGGGCCGCACATGCAGGTATTCGCCGACACCGTTCTGGGCGTGCCCACGCGCTTCTGGAGCTAACGCCCGGAAGGCGCTAAGGCTTCGCCCATCAGATGATGAGGCGAAACATGGCGACCAGCACGAAATCCAATCCGGGCAATTTCTTCGAAGACTTCAAGCCCGGCGAAACGCTGATCCACGCCACCCCGCAGACGGTGACAGAGGGCGATATCGCGCTCTATCGCGCGCTGACGGGTAACCGCTACGCGCAGTATTCGTCTGCCGAATTTGCCAAGGCCGCTGGCCTGCCTGGTCTCTGCGCCGATCCGCTGCACGCCTTCCACGTTGTTTTCGGCAAAACAGTGCCGGATATCTCGCTGAACGCCGTGGCCAATCTGGGCTACGCCGATGGCCGCATCCTGCGCAGCGTGTTGCCGGGCGATACGCTCCGGGCAAGCTCGGACGTGATCGGCGTGAAGGAGAATTCCAACGGCAAGACCGGTGTCGTCTGGGTGCGCACCAAGGGCGTCAACCAGCGCGGCGAAGAAGTGCTGAGCTATGTGCGCTGGGTGATGGTCAACAAACGCGACGCGGCCTCGCCCGCACCCGAAGCTGTGGTGCCCGAACTTCCGGCCGCCGTCGCAGCGGGCGACCTGGAAGGCTATCCCGAGATGAAGGCCTGGCCGTTTGCCCAGTCGGGCAGCCGCCATGTTTTCGAGGATTATGAGACCGGCGAAAAGATCAGCCATGTGGACGGAATGACCGTCGAAGAGGCCGAGCATCAGATCGCGACCCGCCTCTATCAGAACACCGCCAAGGTGCATTTCGATGCGCATGGCCAGAAGGCCAGCCGCTTTGGCAAACGCCTCATCTATGGCGGCGTGG